>JAUQYS020000133.1:0-1658 GCA_030587585.2 Candidatus Njordarchaeota archaeon | reverse complement strand
TAAGGCCGCAGCTTCTTGATAGACTCTCAATTTGTGTAGATGTTGGAGGGATAAAGGACGAAAACATGAGGGCCGAAATAATAAAAAGAAACATGCAGTTTAGTGATGATCCAGAAGGATTTTATGGAAAGTATAAAGAAAAGCAAGAAGCCCTAAGAGAAAAGATCAAATATGCTCGGCAAATCATCAAAAAAGTAATAGTCCCAGAACACATAGTTTATCTAATAGCTCGCTTGTGCAGCTCTCTTGAGGTTGATGGACATAGACCCGACATTGTAATAGCTCAGACCGCTAGGGCATTAGCAGCATTGGATGGGAGAATGGAAGTAAATGCGGATGACGTTAGATTGGCGTCTTTCTTAGCGCTAGTTCATAGGACGCGTAATGGTGGACTCTTAGAGCCTCCTTCGCTAAGCGAAATAGAAGAAAAATTTTTAAAGGCACTAAAGGATGTAAAAACAAAGTTCAAGATCAAGATTGAAGTTAAGAAAAAGCGGTCTTCGGATTATATGGAATCTATTTTGAAGCATCCAGTAGTTGTGGATAAGGCCCAAAAAATATCGCTGAAAGGAAGAGAATTTTTTCGTTGATAAACAGAAATCGCCAAGTGGTGAAATGAAAAAATTACCGAGCATTTCGGAGGAATTTAGAGAGGTTCCTGGAGATTATTCGAGTCTAGCTGAAGATATCAAAAAGAAAAGAAAAAGGAGAGAAATACTAAAAACAAGACTTTTCTCTCATCTTAAATTGGCCTTGCCGTTTAGTAGCAGAATGAGATTTCAGCCAGATAAAGAATTTGTGTCCCATACAAGAGTAAAAACAGAGAAATTTGGTCTGGCTAGAGTACCTTTAAAGAAAATGCTATTTCCAAGATCATCTCCTCTGACCGTAAAGGGCCTACTCAAAAAAGAGACCGAAGAATCAACGGAACGAATAAGATTTAGTATTAGAGAAAGAACAAGGAGACAAGGTAACGGCGAATATTATGGTCTAAGTGGAACATCACTGTATGGGCGGAGGGGGTACTATGTTACTTATATAGAACCAAAACATGTAATCAGGGACATAGCTATTATTCCTACAATATTGACAGCAGTGAAGACACATCCAACATCGAAAAGAGTGTTCCCAGAAGACATCAAAATAAAGCTACGAGCAGGGAAAAAGAGGCTTTTGATAATAATCGTTTTGGATGCAAGCGACAGTATGAAGAGCTTTGTTCCAATAATAATGCGCGCAATGTTAAAGTTCCATAAGATAGCATGGAAAATGAGAAACCTAGTTGGGCTAATATCATGCTATGAGAACAACGCGAAGATTCTTACATATCCAACAACAAACATAAACAAAATAGTAAGAGGTCTCCTAAGCGTGGAATTTTCTGGAAAAACACCATTGGCTCTCGGTCTCCTAAAAGCGCATAGATTACTCATATCTCAAAAAATAAAACACCCAGAAGCAATACCCAGGATCCTCCTAATCTCTGATGGTCTCGCAAATGTTCCGCTAAGTAAACCAGTAGACAAAAACATGCGTGAAATAATTTTTTCTGAGGCCCAAGCAGACGTACTTGCTATAGCAAAACTGCTTGCAAGAAGAAAAATCAAAATAATAGCGGTTAATCCTTGGCATATCGAAAGATGGGACAGCAAACTTTT
>JAUQYS020000117.1:0-4847 GCA_030587585.2 Candidatus Njordarchaeota archaeon | reverse complement strand
GGACGAATCAATATATATGCGTGTAGGAATCGTTGAAGCATATGGTATTTCAATAACTGGGGGATTATCGATAAGAGTGATGAAAGGCGGAGCGTTTGGGTTCAGTAGCACGGATAGGATAGATATGGAATCAATTAGAAAAGCCGTAGAACAAGCGATTAAGTTAGCAGAATCTCAGAAAGGAGGAAAAATAGAGCTCAGCGAGGAAAAAACACATGTAACAAAATATGAGCAAGCATCAAGAATAGATCCATTCGAAGTCCCATTAGGAGAGAAAGTATCCCTATTGGCTGACATTGACAAAACAATGCAAGCCTTAGGGAATGGCGTAAAGGTTCCTTTCAGAAATATTAGCATAATGGCAAAAAAAACACATAAGCTATACATAAATTCCGAAGGTACAAGTATTAGAAGTAATGTACATAGATTTATGATTTCGTGTTACTATGTCTTGGCATACAAAAACAGGACAATAACAAGGCATATTCCTCTCGGCGAAGCAATCGGCTGGGAAGCTGTGAAAAAGTGGGATCCAATCAAAAAATTCGAGGATGACGCAAAAGCATTAATAAGAATAATACAAGAAGCACAACCAGTAAAAACAGACGTATATGACGTTATTCTTGGACCAGAAGTAAGTGGATTAGCCACCCATGAATCATGTGGCCATCCATTCGAGCTAGACAGAATCATGGGTCGCGAAGGGGCCCAAGCAGGCGAATCATATGCCACTGTTGACATGTTAGGAACAAGAATCGCCAAGGATGTCGTTACAATAATAGATGATCCAACATTACCAAATTCATATGGATTCTACCTGTTTGACGATGAAGGAGTTAAAGCTAGGCCTAGATATTTAATACGAGGAGGCATAGTTAATGAATTTCTGATGAACAGAGAATATGCGGCAAAGATAGGCAAAAATAGTAATGCTGCTGCTAGAGCATCAGAGTATAATAGGGAGCCAATAATAAGAATGGCAAATACATATATTGCTCCGGGTGACCATAGGTTTGAGGAATTATTGGAGGGCATAAAGAGGGGAATATATATTAAGACATTCGGGGAATGGAATATTGATGATAGAAGGTTCAATCAGAGATATGTCGGGCAAGAGGCATATCTAATAGAAAATGGACAAATAACGGTGCCCTTATGGAGACCAATATTTGAGATAACAACACCGAAATATTATGAGAGTATTGATGCTGTCGATAAAAATTTGGAGTTTCAGCCTGCTACATGCGGCAAGGGAGATCCTGGCCAAGGTGTCCCCGTTTTTACGGGTGGACCAAATATTCGTCTAAGAAATGTTAGGATTTTATCAGGAGGTGAGTAAAATGAGTGAGGGTAATCTTGCGGAAGAAATATTAAATAAGATACTAAAAATAGCCGAATCTGGGGCAGTAGCCGTATATAGAAAAGTGAGCAGACAAGTAAGGTTTTCTGTTAATAAGATCGACATAGCTAAGGAATGGGATGAGACAACGATATCTCTCCTAATAGAAAAAGAGAAAAAAATGTTTGTTCTGGAACTTAGCTACCGAGCAAGAGATAGAGTAGATGACATAATTAAAAAAGTTGAAGAAGCACTAAAAGTTATGCCTCCTAAGCCATATTATGCACCGCTACCAGAACCAGAAAAATATTCACCAATTCCAAACGCATTCGACAAGGTAACAATAGAACACCCAGAAAAAATGATAGACATAGCAAAAATATCGATAGACTCAGCTTTGAAAGAAGGAGCAAAGAAGGTAGCGGGAGCAATTTATACAAATGCTTTTTGGGCTTCTGTTGTTACTTCTGCTGGATTTAAGGGCGAAGCAAAATTTACGAATACATATCTTGATGTAAGAGCTTTTTGTAATGGACTAGAAACCGGGCATGCATCAATAGCGTCTAGAAGTATAAAAAATATACGCGCAGAAGAGATTGGCAGAATAGCAGCAAAATATGCTAAGCTATCTAGAGAACCCAAAAAGTTGAAGGCAGGAAAATATGATGCGATATTCACGCCAGATGCTGTGGCATCATTACTTAATTTTGTGGGAATGATGTCATCGGGCTTTGCTGTAATCGCTGGATATAGCGCATTTACGCAGAAAATTGATACAAAAGTTGCATCGAAAAAAGTAACAATAGCTGATAATCCTCGCTATGAAGACAGCTATTATCCAGCTCCATTCGATGAAGAGGGTGTCGCCACAAAGGAAAATATATTGATAGAGAATGGCATACTAAAAACATATCTGCATAATAGAATCACAGCAAAGCTGCTCAATGCTAAACACACCGGTAATGCTGGGTGGCTATTTCCACATCCTTGGAATCTAATTGTCAAACCTGGTGACGCTACGGAGGAAGAGATGATATCGGATATTTCTGAGGGCCTACTGATAGGCAATGTGACGTATATACGATTCCAAGACTACCTTCGCGGGGATTTCTCAGGGATCATAAGGGACGGAGTTATATACATAAAGAATGGTGAGATACAACATGCAGTAAAGGGTTTGAGACTGAGCGATAATATAATCAATTGGCTGCAGAATATCGATGTTATTGGTAAAGAGCCGAGGCAGATATACCATTGGTGGCTAGAAATGAACACTCCAGTAGTATCGGTTCCAGTATTAGTAAGAAAAGCAAACTTTACGGAAGCATGGTGAGTGATAGATATTTGTTTCAAGATATTTTTTCTTTTTTGAGGTTTAGCAAAAAAACAAATGAATTAAGATCGTCGATGGCTAAATTTTTTATGCTAGAAGTTTTGTGAAGAAGATATACATGTGCGTATGAGCAGAAACATTTGTGCAAAAAATTCTGTGTCTGCTTACTGAGTTTCAATGCTGGGATTGACATTTTTATATTGTTTTTTATTGAGAAAAATTGGTGTCGGTATGCTTGAATACATATATACAATAGTCTGGTCAATATTCATAACACTCTTTGGGCTGTACTTATATATACGGGTGGCTCAAAAGCGCGGGTGGGTGGCTAAGGACGCTCACAAGGAAGGTGTGATGGTTGTCGATAGAGCTGGAATATTACTATTTGCTTTGGCGGTTATAGCTGCTCCCTTAATAATTTTCGTTACTGATGCCTTCAAAATATACATTGCTTTATGTCTATCTGTTGTGCTCGGATCATTAATTGGACTTATAGATGATTTCAAGGATTTGGGTCTTAAAAAAGCGATTATGGTGATGGTCGCGGCGGTTCCAATAATACTTCTTGGTACATATCTGCCGCATCCATACATTCCGTTGGTAGGCAGAACCAGAATGACGATTGTGTATATTCTTGTTATTTTTGCGCTGTTCAGTATTTTTGCTGATGCTTGTAATATGATAGACATCTTTAATGGTGTTCTAATTATGCAGGGGCTTGCAGTATTGGTTCCAATCTTAGTAATGTCATACTTGGTAGGATCAGAGCTTGGAATGATGCTATCTTTGATAGGTATTGGATATTCTATTGGCTTTTTGTATTGGAACAAATATCCTGCAAAAATATTTCATGGGAATATTGGGGCATATGGTTATGGTTCCCTCATAGTAGCAATAATAATATTATCTGCTATTGATGTTCCCGGAGTCGAATTTGTATCAATAGTAGCGTTCTTGCCGACAATATACAATGGTTTTATCTACGTATTTAGAACAGGATTTGCTCCGAAATCCACTGTTGCAAGAGAAAAAAGACCAGTACAACTAAGCGGAGAATACCTGACACCAAATCTAGACCCTGATGCTGCAATAGATCTTACTAGGATAATCCTTCTACACGGAAAAGCAACAGAAAAACAACTAATAAAAATTTATGCTATACTATTTCTGATATCTTCCTTGTTGGCCATACTGACTGGATTGGGGATCATTTATAGATTACTATAGCAACAAAAATAGAAATATTTTTTGATTGCTATCATTATATTATTCCTAAGAGCTTAAATGTTCTATCTAGGGCACTTCTTACTCTTTTTGCTATTTGTGGGTCTATGTATACCCTGTAGACTTTTTGTTTTAGGCTTAATAGAAGTTTTTGCAAAGTTATTTTTTTCATATTTTCGCATATGGCGTCTTTTCTCAGTGGTTCTATTAGAATGCTCGGGAGATCTTTCTTTGTTTTGTCTACAAACCCGACCTCCGTGCCGATAGCTATCCTTTTCTTATCTGTTTTTTGTATGTATCTATACATTTGTCCTGTGCTCCCAACAAAATCGGAGGTTCTACGTATACTAGCGTTGCACTCTGGGTGAACGATAATTGAATATTCTTTGTTTTTGAAGGCGGTTACATCTGTATTCGTAAATTTTACATGGACAGGACAATGTCCATGAGGAGGTATAGGAATTATTTTCTTTCCTGTTTTCTCTGCTACATGTTCAGCTAGGTTTTTGTCTGGACCAAAAATTATTGTGTCGTTTGGTATTTCGTTTATAGTGTCTACAGCGTTTGCGCTTGTCACAATATAGTCTGCATAGGCCTTATGTATAGCTTTAGAATTAACATATAGTACTAGAGGCGAGTTCGGATATTTTTTTCTTGCATGTACTATGTCATCGATACTTAGCATATTTGCTAATGGACAGATAGCATCCTTGTCGGGTATTAGAACAGGTATGCTAGGATTTAGAACGGCGGCCTGTTCAGCCATAAAATATACGCCGCAGAATATGATGAGATTAGATTTTAGTTTCATAGCCTCTAGTGATAATTTTAGGCTATCTCCGACAATATCTGCAACGTTTTGAATGTCCATGGTTTGATAAAAATGTGCCAATATAGTAGCATCTTCTTTTTCTTTGAGACGCAATATTAGTTCGGTTGTGTTGTTCATTT
>JAUQYS020000022.1:0-7076 GCA_030587585.2 Candidatus Njordarchaeota archaeon | reverse complement strand
TCTTGTTGCTGGAATATGTTTGGAGTGGGATGGCCAAGTTCGTTAAGATAATTTTGTTTCCGGGAACAATACTGCATATAGCGTCGCACTATCTTTTTGCGAAAATATTCGGGCAGGGGACATATCTGCTTTTGGGAACGCATATTACCAGAGAACATACAGCGGCTGGATTGTCATTCTTCTCAGACATATACAAGAGGAAGTCACGGGAAGTATATATGGTATTGTTAGCTCCAATGCCTATTTCTATTATTCTTGGCTTTTTGTTTCAGAGGGTACTGTTTTTTTCGTTACTAACTGGTCATAGAACACTCGCGATAATACTTGCATGGCTAACAATAAGTATTATAGTCTGTGGAATGCCAAGTCTTCATGATTTATCGTTTATTGCGGCATATCACATAATAAAACATCCAGAAATAATAGTGGCGCTAATATGGAGCATCGGTGTATTTTCTCTGGGCTATATCGGTTTTGGTTTAGAGATAGCAATATGGGGAGTATTGGTCTATGTTATGTTAATTTTAATTGTATCATTTGTAAAGCGAGAACAAAAATATATTATAGTCTCATAGAGATAGGATAACTAATTTGTAGGCGGCGAAATATTATATCATTTTTTTGTTTTCTTAAGATGTGATTTTTGTCCTTAGGGTTTCTATTATTGTTCTTTCTTGGATCCTAAGTTTGTGGAGTTCCTTGCTTTTAGATAGTATTTCGGATTGTATTTTAAGTCTCTTTTTTGCTATCTTTAGGAAGTCTGTGGCATCAAGCTTGCACGCCTTCTTCGCGGCTTTTTCTGCATCAGCAAGCCATTTTTCTGCGTCTATAATATACATAACCGTTGCTTCTTCATTTAGTATTCCCTCATAAAAGGATAATCCATGGAGGGTAGATTGAAGAGTATAATATCTATCTAGAAGCTTTTTTTCTCCCAATGCAACCAATATATTATTAAATATCGGAAGCGCAATACTCATCTTTTTAGTTTCTTCGTAGGGGATCTTAGCCGCAACCATTATTGTTTTTTCTCATAATCTCCACAGCTATCCAAGCTTTTTCGGCAGCATCTCTAATATCGCCCTCTTCTAGGAGTTTTCTGGCCTCCTCATAAATGTTCCATGCCTCCGATATTAGTTTATCAACATCCATGTATAGCACCTATACTGGTATCATCCGTATTCTTAAGAATAATATATGTTTGCAAATATTAAAAAACACGCACTAACAAGCTTTTATTCCCAATAATGAACAGAGAAAGCATACATTGTAGGCTGGAACCTACACATATATTATTAGGCGAGATGAAGACACTATCTTTGATGTACCTATTTTTTATCATATAGATTAGTATGCTCTATTATCGCGTGTCAATCGTTGTGTTTTTGTGCGATGATGCATATAAATGAGAGTGTGAAACATACAGAACAATAACATCAAAAGATTTGTATCAGATAGAGAAAGTCTTCGCGAAAAATCAAATTTTCTATTCAATGTTTATATCTGGGTTATATTATCGATTAGTCTCAAGGATTTTTGCACACTCTTCAAGAAAAGTTTCAATTTGTGGCTTATCTAATGGGTATACCTTGTCTTCATAGTGTCTATGATGCGGAAAGGTATGTAGGTCGGGAAAATGAGGGGCGTTGTCATAGCGCAGGATGAGTTTAGTACCTAGCAATAGTACGTAGGAATACTTCTTTATAACTCCGCCAGAGATATACTCGGCAATAAAAATGATTGCGCTCTGTTTATAACCTTTTATTTTGAACCAACCAGTATACTCATCTGGACCAATTTTGAGGTTGATAAGGATAGGATTAAATTCTTTGTCTTTAAGGAGATTAGAGATGAAAGATATTCTATCATGAATCTTCCACATTCTTTTCTCCAGAGATATAGCGTGATATCTCGCTCTCAACTTTTTTTAGATCCTCAGCAAGCCCCTCCCAGATCATAAAGTCACTGTGGATCTCAGGGTCTTCGGGCTCTGGAAATTCACCATTCCTCCATTTTTCCAAAAAATCTTTTGTTTTCATTTTGTATTTCTCTTCAAGAGCTCTGAGCTGGGAAAGAAGCCAGCGTCGCTTCTCAAAGAGCTTATCTAGAATTCCTAAAATCTTCTGAGATACCAGAGCCATATGCGTCACCAAAAATAATACTATTTGGGTGTAAAGTATCACTAATATGAGATAAATATACATAAACAGGATATAAGCCAAATGAATTTGGTAGATGTTTGGAATGATTTTTATGATTTGTGTAGCCGCATTCTTATCGGACCAAGATTTGGGTAGTTTATGCGTCTAGATACCTATGAGAAGAAGTCACAATCTGCAAAGTATTGACCAAATAATCATTGGAGATATAGTTGCATGTGTTTTAGTTCTTCCTTAGTTATTATCTTGCTTTTTATTAGGAATTCTAGGGCTTGCGTTGGGTTTAGCGCTATGGTCTTTCTTGTGCCCAATATTTCTTTATCTCCCGTTATTATTGGGAATCCAGATATTAGCTGGAGAGCTATTATTGGGGCATCTGTTTTGTCGCTTATAAGCTTTTTGGCAGTATCGATTTTCTCTTCATATATATCTTCCTCGATCCAGCGTATGGGTAGAGAAGAAATTATTTCTTCTGAGTCTTTAGTTGTGAATTTTAATTTTTTGGTGAGTTTGTCTAAGATTTCTATTCTTACGGATATTGGAGCTATAAGGTCTATCTTATTGTATATCGCTAGCAGTATCATTAGGCTTGGTTTTGAAGCCGGCTTATACAACGCTGAAAAAATCACATTAGTATCGATAATAAATGTTACTCTATTCACTCGTGAGCTCCTCCAAAGACACACCAAGTTCCTTCATACGTTTTCGAACTCTTTTACTTGCCTCCAAAAACTTATGTTTTCTATAAACAATAATCATTCGCCTCAGGAGCTCATCAATACTCCTAGCTTTTTCCTCTAACTTGAGTTCCAAAAGCTTCAACTTTACTTGTTCTGAGACAGCAATTGTTGATTTAGCCATTATCAGCACCAATATAAAAATATAAATTACATAAAAATATAAATTAAACCAAAATTTTTATGTGGGATTGTTGTGACTTGGGAAAATTTTGAGCACTAGGAGCACTAAGAATTCTGTGTGATGGAACAGATAAAAAGTGTAGTGTATCTACAGATAATCTTATGGGAATCTCTAGTAATATTTGACATTTGCACTAAGAAAAAATGTTTTTTATTGATTTTTGTGTTTTATTTTTTTGGGGCATAGGATGGGGTCGAAGGCTAAGGCAAAACCCACAATTAGCGATATACCTGGAATATCGGGTCAGACGGTTCAGAAGCTTAAAAATGCTGGTTTTTATTATGCTGAGGATCTTTTGATTTTCTCTCCAACAAAATTGTCGGAAATAGCTGGAATATCTAAAGAATTAGCAGAAAAGGTATTGGATAAGGTGGCGGAATTATTATATTCTGTGAAAAAAGAACAGACACTACGAGAATTTATAGAGGAAGCCGGGAAGAAAAAATTCATGAGTACAGGTTCATTTAATCTAAATAGATTACTCCAGGGAGGTTGGTGCGTAGGAGAGGTAACAGAAATTGCTGGAGAATATGCGACGGGAAAGAGTCAAGCTATTTATACTGCCTTAGCAATAGCGTTTCTTCGACCATTAGAAACATCAAAAATACAGGAAATACTAAATCTGGAAATAAAACCGACAAAGAGAAGGAAAAAAGAAGAAAAAAAGGCTGAGACTGGGTCAAAAAAGAAAAAGGGTGGGGATATTACCTTAACACACTATGGGCTAGATGATGGCGACATAACTGTTCTCCTGATAGACGCCGAGAGGACATTTAATTGGCAGAGATTCGAAAAAATATTGGCGCGTTTTGGTTTGAGTCTTGGTGATGTGGGGGATAGATTTTTTATTCATAGGCCAAGAAATAGCTGGGAGCTTAAGGCAGAAATAGATAGACTTCACAGATTTGTTAGAGAAAATAATACAAAGCTTATAGCGATAGATAGTATAACAAAGCTACCAAGAGCTGATTTTAGTGGTGTTGGCCAGCTATATGAGAGGCAAAGGCTGATACTTGAAATGACAGAAAAACTAAGAAGAATAGCCCAAACATATGATATTGTTGTATTGGTTACAAATCAAGTTGTTGCGGTTCCAGGTAGCTTTGGATTTGGCTATAAACCCGTAGGCGGGCATGTTCTTGGTCATACAGTAGATACAAGGCTGCTCTTAGTAAAATCCGGCGAATATAGAAGGATTCTGATTCTTGATTCTTCTTGGTTGCCTCCTGGGGAGTGTAAGATAAAGATATCTGAGGGCGGCATAGAAGACGCATAGGTTTATTGTGTGAGGTAAATGAGTAGTGATATAGATTTTAGTGATCTCATGATTTTTTTGACTGTTTTTGGCTCTGAGCTTCCTTCGGTATTGAGGAACCCAAACAAAGTCAAAGATAGTCCTCGGGGAAAAATCTGGATAAATAAGGCCATATCGCTAGGCGTTATAGAGGTTGATGCTGATGGTAATCTGGCTGTTAATTGGGATGGTCTTAGGGAGCTAAGAAAAAAAGTTAGGGAGGTTTTGGAGAATTGTTTGAAGTTTTTGGAGTCTTACTGATAGTAGTATTATATTTATTGTATCGTTTTTGGCCAAACCAGCTAGCTGAAGAAATGAAGAGGGACGTATTTGAGAATGTTGATGATAGTGTTCTAGAAAAATACGCTAGAATAAATTTGCTAAGGAAGAAGCTAAGTGGAAGATCAGATAGAAGTGGATTAGATTTTGTGTGGGAGGGGTGGATAAATTATGATGATGGGTGTCTTGATATTGTTATGAGGGTTCTTGGGGGATATGGTGGGATATTTATGAGGGCCGTGGAGATGCGTAGATTCTATTTTAGGGAGATTCTTAGGGAGTTTGATAATGTAGACTTAGTTAGGCGGTGGCTAAGAGACGCGATGACAATAGGGATAATCCGAATGGGGGAGGATAGGCATGGTGTCACATATTACTTTTTTGATAAAGAAAAATTTGGAGAGATGATAAAATACATTGATGATGCGATCGGAGAATTACTATGATTAATTTTTTTCTGGATCTCGAAGAAGCGAAAAAAATTGTTGATATAATTCATCGCGATTGGACATGTTTTGAGCATCTTGAATCATATTTGATGAGAAATTTTGGGGAAAAAACAGCCTTCATTATGACGGCTCTAAGAAAAATAATGAGAGAAGAATCTCCGAGAGATGATGAGATTCATAGGGCTTGGCTAGAATATACGGGCGGAGAACCAATAAGGCTTAGTGAATTAAGAAGAAAAGCAAAAAAGTTTTGCGAAAAATATGGTTTTGCTGAAGAGAGATTCTGGAAGTGGTGGAACGGCGAGACGAGACTGGAAATTATCGAAGAAATAAATGCCGAAAAAATAATGGGAATGATCAATTATTTTGTTTTAAGATACATGTTAAGCATGTCGCAGAAAGCAGTGATGTGGTTTCCATCGGAACTGGAAGGAAAGATGATTAAGGAAGCAAAATATAGAGCCATTTACATCAACGCAGACATAGAGTTCGAAAACGAAGAGGAGTTCTCAGTGATTAAAATAGTGCCCAGCAATAGGACATTAGAAATATTCGCGGGACTAGGAGAATATGCAAGAAGAATACTCGTGGAAATATCAAACAAAAAAATAATGATAGAAAATATCCCCATAATTGGAAGTCTTGAATGGGAAGAATATGATAGCATAATAGAAAAAACGTTAGCATATTATTTGGAGCTAAATGGAGCAAAAGTAAAAAGAGAACCAATAGCAATAAGACTGGGTGACCTAATCTTCATTCCAGACTTCCAAGTGACCTATGGTAATAAAAGCATACTTGTGGAAATCGTAGGGTACTGGCGAAAAAAATATATAATCAACAAAGAAATAAAGATAAGAAGGGCGCTTAGAAAAGGAATACAGATGATAATCGTTGCACACAAAAATATAGCCCAAAAACTAAAACATCTAAACACGATAATACTCGAATACAGCAACATTAAAGAACTAGAAATGATATCTACAAAAATAATATCAATATTGAAATAAGAAATCGTCACGGGTCACATGAGCCCCAGACATTCCTCTCACGGAGGTATGTCTGGGGGTTCAACCCGATCATCCTAATATAAAAATATACTTCATTCTATTTTTTATTATTTTTATTTTTCTCGCAGTTTGGTGCGAATTATGTCTCGCATAGTTGGGATGGATTCATCATATAATCTTATGTTCATAGGTATCGTTGTTGGAGAATGGAAAGCCATTAAGACATGCTGGTATAGTATAACTAAAGAATTAGGTTTGAACGAAATTCATATGTTTAGATTATCTATGAGCTTAAAAAGAAAAGTTCTAAAGTTATTATATGCTGGTTCCGAAGACCTGGAGCTTCTTTGTGTCAAAGTGAATTATTCCAGACTTAAAAACATAGCTAGAAGTATAAGCCCTAGGATGCCGAGGCAGAAGACTAGGAAAATTATCAATATGATTGTTAGAGATGAAATATTTCGAATAATCCAAAAATATTGTGAATCTCCCAAAATCATAGCCGATAATGAGCTTAGAGAAATAGCGAATACGAACATATGCGAGCCAAGAGAACCCATCGAACTTGCGGATATAGTTGCATGGTTCAATCTCAGAGCCTCAAACATACCAAGAGAAACAAAAATAAAACTAAAGAAAACTATTATCGAATTTGATATTGAAAATAAACTAATAGCAATTCTAAAGAAAAAGATATTAAATGAGTGACGAGAGGAACTTTTATAAGTTGTTTTTATGATTAAATGAGGACTTAGATGCTCAAATTTTTGTAAGCATTTTTGCCGTCATATAGGATTTTATGAACACAGAATTAGAGAATATTATTGTGTTCTTTCTATACAGATATAAGTTTATATCTATAAAAAAACATTAGTAGTTGTATATATATATTTTTATTTATAGTTTTTCATAGAGCTAATCGAAAAACATGATGTAAGGGTGTAAAATATGTCCGAAGTTTTAG
>JAUQYS020000430.1:0-4521 GCA_030587585.2 Candidatus Njordarchaeota archaeon | reverse complement strand
CCAAATGCTTCTGGAAAAACAAATGTTATTGAGGCATTCAAGCTTTTTTTAAAGATTATCTCGCTAGAAACAAAATATATTAATCCTTTTTTAGAGTGGTGGGGCTATCAAAACGTTGTTTGGAGGGGTAGAGAGGAGCTACCAATAATCCTCGGATTCGAAATCGATTTGGGAAAATATAAAGGTTTCTATGAGATTTATGTTACTGGTATCGGAGGCGAATTCAGAATCCTTAGAGAAAATATCATACTTGAGGATATTGTCGAAGTGATCCATGAAGGCGGTACCGTAACAGTAAAACATAGTCCAAGCTATATAGAAAAAATATGGTCCAAAATCGAGAAGAACATTGAGCTATATAAAGAAAAAGTTCTAATACAAAAGGAAACTATTCCTATAGACGACACTTCACTATTATTCTCAAGATGGTCGTCTAGGGTAGTGGATGACATTGCTATTGTTACTCCAAGCTTACCAGAAGAATCATCTCTTAAAATAGTTTCTCCATCAATTTCAACTGCTTCAAATACTTCATTAAGAAGCCCTTGGGTTACTCCGCTTGTATCTGCTATCGCTCCACCTATACAGCAAAATGACATAATAATACTAAGACAGTTAGCATTTAGAGAGATCCGTACACCTCAACCATTCAAAAAGGAGACTATACTCGCGGAAGACGCTGTTAATATCGCAAATATTTTCCACACATTGTATATTAATAACAATGGCACACCGAAGCGTATCAAAGCAGCGATAAATACGATTTTTGGAGAATCTACCATTATAAAACCAGAGGTTACTGAAGATGGAAGAGTATATGTAAAAGTTATTGAGAATAATCTCGAGCTTAGACCATCAATGATTGCTGATGGTTTCTGGAAAGTTCTTGCTATAATGATAGCCATTGAAGCGAAACCAAAACTCATAATCATAGACGAATTAGAAAACTCTTTACATCCTGAGGCAATAGAATACATAGTCAACGAGCTAAAAAACTCTGGAAGCACCATTATTGCCACGACTCACTCACCAGCCGTTGTTGATACTGTAAAACCAGAGGATCTAATTCTCGTTGAGAAGGACATCGAAGGAAATACTATATTGCGAAGAGTACCCAATATAGACAGAGTAAAAGCATGGCTAACCCAGCATGGGATAACTCTCAGTGAGGGGTGGCTCTATGGAGAAATATTCTCGGAGCAGTAGAACACTCATATTAACTGAGGATTACTACGGGAAACCTTTCTTTAGAAAGTTAATCATGAGACTCAAGAGAGAAAAAATTATATCTGCTAAAACATATATAAAAGTCAGATGGTTTCCGGGAAAAAATGCAACACAAAACTTTTTCGGATTATTAATGCATCTTTAGCAAGCTTATCGGAGAAAATAAGAAACATTATAATAGTGGCTGATGCAGAGGGAAGAGATATCGATCTATCTATCAAACAGATAGAAATACATGTCCCAGAGACCGCAAAGAAAAGAGTTCATTACATAATTTTTGACTACTGTATTGAGGAGTGGATATGCACAGGGCTAGGAATTAAGATAAGAGAAAATCCTATTGAAGAGCTTAAGACGTATCTCAGACAAAAAAAGAGATTAAGATACGAAAAATATATGCTAACAGAGTTCGTAGACGAAATAAATCTGTCCCTACTCATGAATAACAAAAAGTTTAGAGAATTTATTTCTTGGTTGAGCATATAAATTTTCTATAGATTTTTATTATTGCTAAGAATAGGAATAACAAGCATATCAGAGTCTCCACTATTAATCTGCTTTCTGTTTCTTTATAATTGATCGTAGGCCTACTTTCTATCGTATCTGAGCTTGTATTCAAATAATCTGATACAGCGCTCTCGTTAATTGTCTCGTAATTTAAGTGCTCATCCGGTTCACGCTCCAAGATGTTTATTTTAATGTAGATTGATCTCTCATTTCCAGCAACATCGTATACTTTTATCGCTACAATATGTCTTCCTTTCGATAATTTCAATATGATGCTATTATTCTCTACACAGTATACATTAACTAAATCTACTATTATCTTAGTCATAGCAATACCATTGGGGTCATATGCTTGCCAAGATATATTAATACTAGTAGCGTTGGATAACAATGTAGTATTTTTAGGACTCAATAATATTATTGTTGGCGATGTTTTATCTACTATTATCAACGTTTGTTTTCGCGAAACCCAACCAGCCTTATCGTAGACACATACTGTTACGTTCCATAAACCCTCAGGCGCATCGTATTTCCAAGTTCCACCAGCAACAGAGTCAGCATACCATAATGTTCCATTAACATATATTTCTGTCTTGTCTATTCCCGATATATCGTCCGTGCTCCATCTTATTCTTATAGATTTATCAACACTTTTAGCGTATATCTTTAGTTCTGGTGGCGACAGATCAACAATAAATTCGAAACTGTATTCTATGTATATTTCTATGCATCCCAAGATTATACTCATATTATATTTTCCTGTCTCCAGTCCCGTTAGATTTATCGTCATATTAGCGTAGTCTTTTAATATTTCAGAATACATAATTTCTGTACCATTTAGATCTATACTTATATTTTTTGTTGCTGAGAACCAAGAGAAAATGTGAGTATGAATAGTTAAGTTTGAAGAATTAGAATACATAGAGACGCCGCTAAGAAATATAATTGGTTTCAATTTCTTTTCGTAATCTTCTAGACCACTCTCAAATATTGTCCCACTAACATTTGTTGCGAGTATTATTTCATGCTCGCACGATATCGATATTAAAGCATCTCCGTCCCTTGCAGTCACCAAAATTTTTGCTTTAAGAGTCACATTGTCATAATCTAATAGTTTTTCTCCACCAAAATCAGTTATAATCGATATATTGCCTGTAAAGTACTTCGATACCTTTCCTTTTTTGAGTCTTATGTCTGTATCTCCAGTATTATAATATATTTCATACCGAATTTGAACGGTCTCCATGCACTTCGACAATAAAACCAATATATTTACATGTCCATATTTCGAGTCTTCATCTTTGTCTACCAGACCTACTTGCACATCTTTGACCATTCGATAAAAAGCGTTGGTTATGTTGAATATTTTTTCTGCCGACGCTATGATCTTTTTTCCTCCAGAATATTTAAAGACATTTATTATAACTCTAAAGGTGCCATTCCCCAAGAACTCTATGGGTATTTGGCATGCCTTAAATGTGGTTTTTATTGGGGGCCAGAAGAATATAAAAATATTCATAATTATCTCCTTGCTATATATCTGTGTCCAAGACCCATCAACATATTTTTCGATTATTATTTCAGTTCTCTCAAAGTGAGGTGACCTAGAATACCCCGCGAAATAAATAGTCAAACCTATCGTATTATTATTGGTATCTAAGATTTTGCGTACATCTATGTTCTCAATTATTATTTCGTTACTTTCCGAGCTATCAGCCGTCACATTATCTAGTGAATATATCCTTCTGTTCCCAGTATTGGTAACAGTTAGCTTCGTATTGGCTGTTCTTAGACTAGCCACAATGGAATAGTAATGCATTATTTTCGATTCTGATTCATTAGGCTTAGACCCCCACCAAGACTTAGCATACCAAGCCTTCAATCCCCAAGTATATCTTATTGTAACCTCATCCTTATATGTTGGGATCATAAACGGAATAAGGGTCGACAAGAAGTATATTACGCCCCCACTCGGGCCTATAACCTGCCTCTGAAAATATATCATTACCTCAAGATTTCCCGTTAATTTACAATTGATTCTCAGCCTGAAATATAAATCCACCGCCTCTATGCCCTGATCAGTATCCAAACTAACTGGTTCCGCCTTCACTAATGCCGCCTCTACCGCGCTTTCAAGATTTTGCGGAATTGTAGTTATAATTCTCAATGCGAACTCTGTCCATATCGCCGGTCCAGAATACCACCAAGTAAAAAGATATGGCCACCAGCTAAAGAAGAAGAAATCTATGTTCAGTATATTATTGCCACCAAGTAAGGAACCAGCATCAAAAATAAAACTCAATACTCGTTCGCCAATATCGGTAACTTTAAGATATTCATTCCTGTTTATTCGGAGTTTTCCCTCTCCCGCGAAATATATCCTTATCCATGATCTGAACCCCCATATAGTTGATGTTTTAGAATAATACTTCAGATCGACTGTTATGTTTAATCTCACAAGCTCATATTTTCCGTTGTGGTTGCTGTCTATCAGTTCTAATGAAGCGTGTCTGAACTCTGCACCAACGCTTCTTACATATAATCGTTTTTCTTTCTCCGTGTCATCAATGATCTTTAGTATATATAAACCACCTGATGGAAGAGAAAAACTAATAGATGTAGGATCACTATAATTTAAAGACGCCATAGGCCTCGAAAATGATTCTACTATCATCGGCGAAATAAGCTCATACCGTATCAAGCCATCATCTGATACATCCAAAGAAACCAAACTATCCTTATATTGTATAGCATAACCCGATGTAAGGGGAATTCGTATTTTATTTG
>JAUQYS020000378.1:0-2422 GCA_030587585.2 Candidatus Njordarchaeota archaeon | reverse complement strand
AGGGAGGTATTCTTGGACATTATTGATAGCATATTTGTTCAGTGTCGATCAACCTAAAAGGAGGCAAGAGCGTTTGATGAAAATTTTTTCCAAAGAAATTTACGAACCATTTTCTGCATTTTCCAACCCATCTGGATAGAATATTTCCTATTTTCTCATATGCAATTTTTCCAAGTCGAATCATTTTTGATAGTATATCAATACCTGGTATCAAATCCATTAATTCGGATATCGAATCAAGATATTCACGCTTCTTCAGAGCGTATTCCCTACCCTCATAGGCAATCGAATATATTGCCATCATAGTATCAAATCTAATGGTCTTAAATCCTAGTTCATTGAGCTTAATTCTCAGCCTCCAAAGAAAATCTTTTATGTCTCCTCCTCTCTCATAGAATTCACCTAGGTCTATAAAAACAATTTTTTTCTTCGATTCGTATCTATATTCAATTTTTTTAAGAACCCATGTTTTCCCAATACCGCCTATGCCCACCATGAATAGTATTCTCGGCCTATCACCATATTTCCTTAAGCTATCAAGAAAATTATCAACAAGATTAAGCATATTTTCTCTATTGACAAAAAATTTATCTATTAATTCTCTCTGCATAGATCTTGAGCTAATGTCAGTATATCTAGGAACTCGGATCAAAATTAAATCACCAAATATGTATATCAAACAATTCAAAAAAATGAGCATAATAAACCAGCAGATACACACATATTGAGGAGACAACACAAATTTTAAAAGCATTACCATTGAGTTTTAGAAAATTGAAGTCGAAGACAAAAGATATCGTTCTAATCCTTATCGTTGCTACCTGAGATATCCTATGTATTTTTGTAGTTAGAGTCTACAAAAAAACTATCAATATACTCAACTGGAGCTATATATGACAACACCTTTTTCGTTCCACTATTTAAAATTAGCTTAGACTAAAAATGACTATCACGCTATATAGGGGTTTAAAGTAACCATAGTGGACGCATCCGACAATAGTATAGTATTCTTCTGGACAAAGATCTCAATAAAAACATACTATATCGAGACGGCAATAGATATTGCTAGTAATCACAAATATTAAGCATGCAAATTCAAGAAAAAATCCTCAAAAAAATAAAGATAACACAGATCACCACATTACAACGCAAGTCATGGGATTTCAGAAGTAGGCCTTCTCCTTAATATAACCATAAATAATACAATTAAGGCTAGTAATGTAATAGCGCCCGAGAAATATATTGGTGCATCGTTTATTATTGTTTCCCTTATTATACTTTCAATTTTTGTTGTCTCCAATAGTGTCGTGCTTAAGATCTGAGTCGCTGTCTCAGTAGTTGTTGTCGTTATCGTTGTTATGGTAGATATGGGATAGCTACTGGGATCCAATGGATCAGAACCATAATATATTTCGTCCCCATCCAAAAAACCATCGCCATCTGTATCTGGATTGAAAGGATCTGTACCAAATCTAAATTCGTCAATATTAACTATGTTATCATCATCAAGATCTAAGTTGCCATCGGAAGAATTTGTCGGATCTAAACCATTATTCACTTCCCAACCATCTGGTAAACCATCACCATCAGTATCAGCAACATTTGGATTCGTTGAATATAAATATTCTTGTATATTTGTTAATCCGTCGCCCTCTAGATCAATTGTCGAATCGTCGCTTCTTGGATCCAGATTATTGACCACTTCCCAACTATCGGGCATGCCATCATTGTCGCTATCTTGTTCTGTGGGGTTTAGTCCAAGATTATATTCCTGTACATTTGGAAGCGAATCATTATCATCGTCACTTGCTGCGTCAGATATGTTCAGAGGATCAAATCCATATTGGATTTCCCAACCGTCAGGCATACCATCCCCATCAGTATCGCCGTTTTCTGGATTAGTACCGTACTGATACTCTGCGAGATTAGAGAGACCATCCCCATCGTTGTCTGTAGTAGCATCAGAGGGATCTCTCGGGTCTAAGCCATAGTTTATTTCCCAACTGTCTATCATCTGGTCTGAGTCTGTATCATTATTTACTGGGCTGGTAAAATATGTCATTATTTCGGATCTGTCAGCTATACCATCATTATCTGAGTCTATACTATATGGATTTGTTCCATATTTCTTCTCCATAGAGTTGTTAAGGAAGTCTCCATCAAAGTCTTTTTGAAGATACAGTAGAGATTCTATCGGATACATTAAGGGTTTCTGGTCTACACTATCGGTATCTATGGAGTATGGGCTATCACTTATCCAGTCATGATCCACGTCGACCCCGCTAAAAGATGACCAATAGTTACCATATGTACCATTATCAAATATATTGGATCCATCATCTTGAGCACCATTATCTATGAAATTGTTTATATATGCCTTGTTGTTGACGCCACTCACTATTTTTAGACCATGATCATTGTC
>JAUQYS020000321.1:0-5421 GCA_030587585.2 Candidatus Njordarchaeota archaeon | reverse complement strand
GATGTTTACTAAGCCTCTTATTCCTGATGTTCCAAATAATTTATTCGTCAGTTTTAACACCAATAACAATAGAAGAATAAAATTAAAAATAGTCTTTGGATTATAGATCTCGAATTTGTGAAAATAATGACGTGCGAGGACGGTGATGTTATAGTAGTTGTGGTTCCTATAGAGATTTATAAACGTGCATTAGGTCTATTGGGAAGATATCTTCATAGGACATATAGAATTGCTTTTAGTGGCAAGAAAGCTTATTTTCCGCTGAGATCTGACGCTAATCAAGCTGATGTTAGGGATATAGCCGACAGGCTTAACGCAAGAATGACTTATATGAGGGGGGAATTACTCCCAAGACGTGTTAGGTCTATGAAAATAAATTTGCTGGAAAAAAAATTTCATATAAAGCTACCTAAAAGTGTGAATTGTGTCGGAGACATTCTTTTGCTAAATGCTATTCCAAGGGAATCAGAAAACAGAAAAAAAGCTGTTGGGGATATATTAAGAAATAATTTTGGCGTTAGAGCTGTATTTTTAAAGTCCCAAGCTGTATCTGGTGAAATTCGGGTAGCTAGGTGGGAAAGGATTTCTGGATGGGGTGATACATTTACGTTGCATAGTGAGAATGGTTGTGTCTATGCTGTTGATTTGTCAAAAGTTTTTTTTAACCCCAGATTAAGCACAGAGCGATTAAGAGTTGCAAGAGATGTAAAAGACAGCGAAATAGTTATTGATATGTTTGCTGGAGTTGGATCTTTTTCTATTTTGATAGCTAAATTAAAGAAAGTAAAAGTTTTTGCTATTGATATTAATCCGAGTGCTGTAGAGTTTATGAAAATTAATAAGTTGCTCAATAGTGTGGATATAGCAATACTTGAGGGCGATGCACGGGAAGTTATACATAGGATATCTATGAGTGTGGACAGAATAATAATGAATTATCCAGAACGGTCAATTGAATTCATTCAAGATGCAATCATGAAGATTAAAAATGAGGGAGTTATTTATCTTTATATTTTCGTGAGAAGTAGAGAGCCGCTTGAGATTGGGCGGCAGATTGTTTTCTCAAAGCTTTTGGAGACGGGTGTAGAGGTTAAGGATTGTAGAATGAGAATTGTCGAGGAAGTAGCTCCATTTAAATATATCTTGTGCGCTGATATTAGACTGGGTAAAGTTATGGATCTCTAATGTTATATAAGATTGGCTATTAGCTGATTATTGATGATAAGTACATGAATTACAAGCCCTGTTATCAATAAAGATAGTAATGTTGGATCATTAATATTCTGAGCGATGGATAATATCCCTATAATAGCTGGTTGCTCTATAGTAATTGTTAATAGTAGCGATGTGATATCAATAGACAAAATAACAAGAAGATCCAATAATACTATTATTTGGAGTAGTGTGTTTGAAAGAAACATAGGTATTTTTGAGGTGAGTATTAATATGATCTCCAAATTTGCACCTTGGCACATTAGTCGCATTGATATTTTTGACGCCAATTTAAACCACTTTCAATATTTTATTTTTTCACTTGTATAGCTTCAATAGAGTTTTAACATAGCATTGGGTGTTTTCAATGCCGCCCCCAATAAGAATATATTTTCATGGGACAGGAGGAACAACACCATTTAATCTAAGAAAAATGCCATGTATCACATTGAAATACGAATCTTATGTGATTCAATTTGACTTTGGGGAATATTGTCAGTATAGCCTAATCAAATCTGGGATACATCCGTTTAGAAATGAGCTTTATATTTTAATAACTCATTTTCACGCAGACCATGTTGGAGGACTTCCAACTTTTTTACATACGTTTAAGATTGTAAACAATAGAAAAGAAATAACTATTATAGGGCCTGTAGGTCTCAGAGTTTTTATTCACACAATACTAAACCTGTTTGGAATAGATGACATTATAGGAATGTTGCGTTTAATAGAAATCGAACCAAAAGAAAATGTGGCAGAGAAAGTCATAGAAACAAAAAAATTTGAGATCTATGTATTCAAAACACTTCATAATGTTCCATCAATAGGATTTATTTTTAAAGAGAAAAATTACAAAAAATTCGATGTAAAGAAAGCCGAAATTTTGGGCATTCCTCCTGGAACTATTCGAGGTAAACTCATGAGAGGTCTACCCATTATACTGAATGGAAAAGAAATAAAACCAGAAGATGTAGTAATGATTCTACCGGGAAGAAAAATTGTCTATACTGGGGACACTAAGGTGATAGCAAGTATAAGAAATATTATTCAGGATGCCGATCTATTAATTCACGAGGCGACATATTTGAAGAGTACTCATAGTAAGCATGCCGAGGAGAGATATCACGCTACGGTGGAAGATGTATGTAAGTTAGCGATTCAAGCTAAAGTAAAAAGATTAGCATTAGTGCATGTATCTCCTAGATACTCAGATATTCTCGATATGGTTCAAAAAACTGCTAAGGAAATCATAGATGAAAAGTTAGAATTAATAATTCCCTCGGATGGAGACACTATCGAGATTTAGAATCTATGATAAGTCTATCTTATTTTTGATTATGCTCTTTAGTAGTCCCAACCCGATATCTCTACTTGACATCCTAATACGTAATTCTCCTCGCAATCTTTCTAGCTTTAATGGAGTTCTGATATTGAATCTAACCTTAGGTAAGCTAGTTGTAGGTCTTATAGTTGCGGTTGATGATGCAGGAAATAGTTTTCCGCGGATCCAATCCCCCGGCTTTATAACAGTATTAGTCTTAGTGCCGATAAGCTCACCTTTTCTTATATCGAATCTATAGTGTTCTTGGCCTAAAGCGTTAACTGATACGAATGCGTCTGTAAATCCAATATTTACATAAATTCCTGTTTCTATGGCATTAACGATGGGGCCCTCTATTATCTCTCCTGGCTCAGGCTTGAATACAAGCATTTCGACTTTTACTCGAAAAAATACGGAAGGATTCTCAGGAGTTATGTGTCCAAGACCATTAATTTTTGACTCTATTATTGATATAATATAACCATAGTCAGGGTGAACAGAGTCCTCATACGTATTTCTAAGAATGCCCAAAATTATTTCCTCAATATTTTTCTCTGGGTGAAGGTCTGAAGGAGGGACAGGTACGATCATTTCTGTTTTGACTAAATAGAACATTATAATCACACAACGTCAACATAATTATGATCAATCAAACAAACCGTACTTTTTGTGTTTATTTAATTATTTAAAAGAAACGTTATAATCAAGGTTCTACTCTTTCTGGGTCTCTAGGGAATAGTACGGCCTCTCGTACGTTTTTCAGACCTAGAATTTGCATAATTAAGCGGTCCAGACCTATAGCCCATCCTCCATGTGGTGGAAAACCATATTTAAACGCATCTAAGTAATAACCGAATTTAGAGGGATTAAGATTTTTCTCTGATATTTGGCTTTTAAGCATGTCATATCTATGTTCGCGTTGCCCTCCAGTCAAAATTTCTAGTCCTCTATAGATGAGATCCATACTTTTTGTGATATCGGTATTTGTATATTTCATTGCATAAAATGGTCTGACTTCGAAGGGCCAGTCAACGATCCAGACAAAGTCAGAATCGTATTTATTTTTAACATATTTGTGTAAAAATCGCTCACCAGCTGGGGGCAGGTCTTTTCCCTCAATGGGAATGTTATTTGATTTTATTATTTTCATAGATTCTTTCCATGTCATGATAGGGAATGGACGCTCAGGTACACTAAGATTTTTTATACCTACAAGTTCAAGTAGGTCTTTTCCCTTGGAGATTAAAGATCTAAATATATGTTCTAAAACCTCTTCAGCATACTCCAATAATGATTCTATATCATCGATCCATGCGACCTCTATATCCATTGATGTAAACTCACAAAGGTGACGTATTGTCCAATGTTTTTCGGCCCTAAAAGCAGGGCCTATTTCAAATACGCGTTCCAATCCACCAACAGCGAGCTGCTTATAAAGCTGTGGTGATTGTCTAAGGTATGCTTTTTTGTCAAAATATTTTACCTCAAAAACATCAGCACCGCCCTCCGCAGAATACAAACTTATAGCTGGTGTGTGTATTTCAACAAAATTTTTTTTGTGAAAATATGACCTGAAGGCGTCAACAATGATGGAACGAATTCTAAATATAGCATTTACCTTTTCGTTTCTAAGATCGAGAGTTCTATAGTTCAATCTCAATGCAAGCTCGCTTGTCTCTCCTATAGGATCAATTGGCAATATTATGTCCGAGGGAATAATCTCTATTTCAGTTGGTATTATCTCTTTTCCTCCTTTTGTTTTAGCTTCCCGCACGACACCTTTAATGATCACGGCACTCATTAATGGTGCTTTTTTAGCTTCCTCTATAAACTTCTCGGAAGGTTCACCTTTTTTGAAAATTACTTGCGTTTCACCAGTTGAATCAACTATTCTCCAAAAAACGATTTTACCTAAATCTCTAACGTGTTTTATCCACCCACAAACGCGCACTTTTTCACCAATTTTTGCTTCTAATGAAACTATATCATCCTTAATAGTACACATTTTCATCATCTAAGCATAACTTATCGGGTCTATTAGATTAAATATTTTTTTAACACAAAATTGTTTCTTTCAATAGGGGTTTATAAAATGAAGTCATTAGATTGGTTATTACACTTATTGGAGGGTAACTTAGATACCGCGCAGGACATACTGGCGGGAGAAAGTATAAAAGATCAAGCGAACGTTATGAATCTTCTAGCTGTAAATTTTCTTAAAAGAAACTTTGATAAAATAAAAAAGATATCCAAGGAAACTCTTAAAAGAAGGAAGGACATAAGAGAGGATTTTTTGGTAAAAGTACTAGAATACCGTATTTTAGCTGATATAGCTACTGATGATGTGGAGGATCTACTAAGCAGTTTTAGGTTTTTAAGACCAAAGCTTTTGATGTTTATAGCCCGAATGGCTCCTACGATCGTAGTTTCGTCAGTACAG
The DNA here is from genome assembly GCA_030587585.2 of Candidatus Njordarchaeota archaeon. Lineage (GTDB taxonomy): Archaea > Asgardarchaeota > Njordarchaeia > Njordarchaeales > Panguiarchaeaceae > Panguiarchaeum. Next base: position 448 of record JAUQYS020000321.1, on the reverse strand, counting down.
GATCTTCTTAATGAGCAGACATTAATATTACTAAGACGGTTAAGGCAAAACATAATTGAAGACTATGATCCATATACAATATCAAGAGTAGTATGTAAAGCGATTTTAGAGGTTGCTCAAAATGGTTTCTTTGACCGGTTAAATAAAGAAGAGCGGGCAGAAGCATTAGCATATGCGTCGATGTTACTTTTGGTTATATCGAAAGTTAATGTAGCTAAGGCGCTATTAAAACGTTCTCTTTCTCTGCATGAATCATATATAAATAGATGTGCACTAGGAAAGCTTTATTTTGTTATAGGAAATTTCGCACAGGCCTTTAGTGAGTTAAATTATGCGTTGACACTTGCAGAAACCGATAAATACAAAGGGTTCGAAGCTAGGACAAACATAGCCCAACTATATGCTATTCAAGGTGATTACAAAATGGCTCTCAAATATATCATAGATG
>JAUQYS020000261.1:0-1531 GCA_030587585.2 Candidatus Njordarchaeota archaeon | reverse complement strand
TAAATAAATTTGGTCCACTTATAGTGGCCATAGATTCGCATGGTAACAACATGTTCTTGGATGTTCTCGGTAAGGCTAGGGAAAATCTTAAAAAGATTTTAGGAGAGTAATTTATTTTATTATATTTGTTCATAATAATAAGGAATATGGCAATCTATTTTTATGGTTGGCTTCAGATAATATAAGGGATTAATCTTGTCGGGAGACGATGAAAATATAGTACAATTCGCAAAGGATCATAACATAGTAATGGCGAAGAGGTCTACAGCTAATGGAAAAACAACTGTATATGTTTTATCTAAGGACGAGATGGACTCAAAAGATAAAAGCGAATTCGAAAAAGAGTTTATGCAGTGTTTTGACCCGCAGAAATATAACATATTGTTTATTCGAGATCTTCATCCATCACAGCTTAAAAAAGTGATAGAGGACTATAAGACAGTATATGTTGGCGACAAGGAACTATGTGACGCGATTCTTGCGGCGATTTTGACGCTTGGTCATGATTTTAGACATTTTGTAAATAAGAAGATGAGTATGCTGATCAAAAAGAAGCTGAGTGAGATATTACCTAGTTTTACTAAGTGAAGTGGTGAGGACGATAGTAGAAAATTTTATAGATTCATTAAAGCAGAGATATAAGATAGTGGAAGAATCCATATCCGTGGCGAAGGATATTACTGGTATGGATATAGAAGATGTTAAGAAGGATAGAAGGCTAATATTTGCGCTACGTGGGGCTCTTCTTTTTTATATCCAGGGGTTGCTTGACATAGCGAACTACATTGTTATTTCTCGAGATATGACACCAATGAATCACAAGGACATATTTGATATACTTTTGAGAACAGGTATGATTGATGACAGCTATTCGGACATATTAAGTAATCTTATCTTACTACGTAATAAATTACTGTTTGTCTACGAGAAAATCGATCTAGGCGAGATATATAATTTTGTGAGAGAAAATCTGGAATCTCTAAATGAGATATTTCATTTAATGATAAAGATAAGTGGGCTACTATGAATTTGGTGATGATGATTGACAAGTAAAAAACTGGACACATGGGAAAAACCATTAAGAATAAAAATATTAGAAATTCTTGAGCGCCAAGGTGGAAGAATAACCGAGAAAGAGCTCATCGCTAAGCTTAGACAATTATACAATGATGTGCCTAAAAGAAAGGTATATGCAGAATTAATGCATCTAGAAATAAATGGTCTTATATACGTAGATTCTACAACCCCCGCAAATAAGGTGATAGAGTTATTGCGGGAGCGTAGAATATGGTTTAAAGCTATGGGATCAACAGAATAGAGATAATGATGAAGAATGAGTCTTCCCCTAGGTAAGGTACCGATAGAGATTTTACGTAGAATACTGAAATATGCAAATACAGATAAGAGCGTTATTGTTGGTCCAGGGGTTGGAATAGACGCAGCGATAATAAGTGTGGAGAAAAAAATTATTGCATCAGCATGCGACCCTATAACTGGCGCATCGAAAGACATAGGCTGGTTATCAGTTCAT
>JAUQYS020000253.1:0-6493 GCA_030587585.2 Candidatus Njordarchaeota archaeon | reverse complement strand
AAGCAAGATGGTTTCACATTGAAGAAGCTATGAAGCTTGATCTTACCGATGCCACTCGAAGACTATTACTCAAGATCAGAAAATATTTGCTTGGAGAAGAAAGCGACTTGATGATGATCAGAATATGAGAATACTATATTGATACATACATAGTCGTTGTCGGCTTAATATTAATTGAGAATCTAGATGTAGACGAGCGAACCATTAATGATTCTTGCACATTTTGTCAGTTTATGTGGAATTGTTTTATGCAGATTAATTATGTGGATTACATCTAACCCTAGCGCAAGCAGAGCGTCGGATATGAGTTTTCTGTGGCAGCGCCAATAGAACTTCTCGGCACACATAATAGCAACAATATTTTTTGAGCATAAATTGACGAGATTACTAAAATCCTTTTTCCACTCGTCGTGCTGCATCCACGCTACATAGTTTCTATACCCTCGGGCGCGGAAACATTTATATTTTTCGGATCCCTTGATATATCCGCGATAACCACCAAGATTTTTTAGCCATATGTATCCTATTCCTATATTGCCCAATGCTCTTTGGAGAGTATCTTTATTAAAGTGTGGAAATTTCTTGGAGGAGGGAAATCTTCTCACATCAGCTATAATGTCTATCCTATATTTCTTCAAGATATCTACAAACTCGCCCCATTCACGATTAGAGTGTCCCAGCGTGTAAACGACTCGTTTATTCAAGGTCGCTCACATTTTCCATTAGATAAAAAACATTTATTTGACTAGAAATATTATATCTTGGTGATAATCTATGGGCAGTCTTATTGATGAAATTTACAATCATATCAAAAAAGCAAAAAAAGTTCTTGAAGGAGTAGTTCACAAGACTCCTCTAGATAAATCAGAAACATTTTCTAAGATGACAAAAGCAAAATGTATTTATCTAAAGCTAGAAAATCTGCAAAAAACAGGTTCATTCAAACCAAGAGGGGCATACTATAAGATTAGTAGTCTTTCACAAGAAGAAAAAAGTAGAGGCGTAGTAGCAATAAGCTCCGGCAATCATGCACAAGGTGTAGCATACGCAGCATCAATACAGGGAGTATCCGCAAAAATAATCATGCCAATATTCGCGCCTATATCAAAAATATTAGCAACAAAAGCATATGGCGCAGAAGTAGTTTTATATGGAGAAACATTTGACCAAGCAGCAGAAAAAGTCAAAGAAATAATCGAAAAAGAGAAAAGAACGCTTATCCACCCATATGATGATAAATTTATTATCGCAGGTCAGGGCACAATAGGATTAGAGATACTTGAAAACTTAAAAAAACCAGACATTGTGGTCGTTCCTGTTGGTGGTGGAGGACTCATATCTGGAATAGCGATAGCAATAAAGAAAAAACTAGGAGACAAAGTAAAAATCATTGGTGTACAGTCAGAGGCATATCCAGGAGTAATGGCAAAGCTTGGTCTAATTAAACTCCCTGAAAAAAAGATACACACAATAGCGGATGGAATAGCCATCAAAAAACCTGGCGAATTAACAACAAAGATAATATCAGAGCTTGTTGATGATATGATTACAGTATCTGATGATGAGATAGCATACGCAATATTTATGCTCTTGGAGCGCGCGAAGACATTAGTTGAAGGTGCTGGTGCTGTCGGCTTAGCGGCTGTTTTGTCAGGTAAGATAGACGTGGAGAATAAAGATGTTGCTGTGGTTATAAGTGGGGGAAATATGGATATTACACGGCTAATTAAGATTCTTAATCGTGAACTGGTCGCGCTTAAAAGATTGGTTAAGTTAGACGTAACAATGCCGGATATTCCGGGCGCGTTGTCGAGGCTTTTGGATAGTATAGCTAAGACAAGAATAAATGTGGTTGATATAACAATAGAGAAATATTCGCCCTACATAAAGCCCCAAGAGGTTATAGCTGAGATTATTGTTGAGGTTCCAGTATTAGAGACTTTGAATGAGCTGATTAAAGAGGCCGAAAAATTGGGCTATCGCATGGAAATAAGTGAGATTTAGCGATAAATATTTTTTACTATAAATTAGGTTTTAGAAAATTATCGGGTGATATAGTTGGGCATTATTGAGATATTAATAGCGATTGTTTTGCCATTCATAATACTACTAATAATATATTCGCTTGGTAAAAAATCCAAGAGAGAAACTGGGCGAGAACCATATGTGAGCGGCCATAAGTTTCCAAGCATAAGGATACCATACAAACCCATGTGGTTGTTCTATATATCATACTTTATACTCTGGGACATAATCGTAATATTCATATTGTTCATCGCCCTAGAAGCTTCATTGTTAGTTATAGCATCATTAGCAATACTCATCATAACAATGATCATGTATCCTGTTAGAATGAGGAGGGTGATCAAGAAATGATAGAGTTAGGAATATTCGCTCTAGAGATAATCATATGGCTAGTAGTAACAATATTATTTGCATTCTTTGTAGAATGGCTTTTCAGAAAGATGATGGGTCATCTCCAAAATAGAGTCGGACCTAAACTTGCAGGACCAATAGGAATACTTCAACCAATAGCTGATTTTATAAAACTAATGAACAAAAAGCAGATATCTCCCGAGGGCACAGATGACCTATTCGTTGACTTCCTAGCGATATTCGGAATATGGCTAATGATAATGATGACATATTTCCTGCCGATCTTTGGAACAAGCGGTATACTGACATTTTTTGGTGATGCCATATTTATACTCGTGCTTTTCGCGATAGGGAGCCTTGTATACATAATAACGCCCTACCTGTTTAAGTCACCATACCCAACTATAGGTGCAGGTAGAAGAGCAGAACTATATTTGTCCTATGAAATACCAATGTTTCTAGCATTAGCAGCAGTATTATTTGTTGCTGGTTCTGCACATATATCAGACATAATATATGTGCCATTCAAAACATTATATTTCGGAATCCCAGCATTTGTTTGGCTTTTACCAGCATTACTCGTATCGCTGATAGGAGTTATGGCTAGAGTAAAGAAATTGCCTTTCGATGTACCCGAAGCAGAAACAGAGATTGCTTCCGGATGGGAAGCAGAACTTTCTGGAAGAAGACTTGCATTCTTTAATTTGCTGACGGATATAAAGCTACTAGTCGGTGCTGGTGTTATAGTAACATTTTTCCTAGGAGGCCCACTTGGCCCGATGTTTGTTGTTGAGGGAATGGAGTGGTTTTTGGTTCCATTCTGGTATTGCTTCTGGTTCACAATAAAGACATTGATTGTGGTAATAATAATAACTATTATTGCAGGTTCCGTAGCGAGATTTAGAATAGATCAGGTATTAGAACTATTCTGGAAGAAGCTTATGCCTATATCTGTTGGGCAGATAGTATTATTATTGGTGTTAGGGTGGTTAGTATGACATTAGAGAATATATTAGTAATTATTTTGTGTTTGGGGATATTGGCAACCTTGCTGATGGCTACTATGACAAAGAAGCTTCACAGGATGCTAATGTACTTTTTGATTGCTAATGGATTTCTATTCGGTGTGCTTGCTATTTACGGCATGACAATACTTGCTTCATTAATACTCCTCGTGAATATAAGTGTGGTTGCTATATTTCTACTTTTAGGTATGGTGGTTGGAGAGGTGACTGAAGAATGAAGACAAGAATATTATGGGGCATGGTATTATTGATTGCTGTGGTTTGGCTTTTTGGTTTAGCGTTAGCACAAGCTGTTGAACCAAGTATTGAGCCTATACCAACAGACTTTCACGAATTCAGAGGATTCATTTGGATAAACTATGGATTGACGCTATTAGTTGTGTCAATAATCACTAGTATCGTTCTGATAGCCTCCGTCTTTGCTTTTACGCTGTCTGAAAAAATCGAGGAGGTGAAATAAGATGTTGGAAATTTTGTTGGTTGTGTCGTTTAGTGTCATAGGGATAGGTATCTTTGGTCTAGTAACACAGAAGAACCTTATCAAGATGTTGTTGTCGATAGAGATAATGTTCCTCGGCGCGATGATGGTAGTTGCATTCTTGGCGTTGGTCTCACCAGATGCTATCTTGTCTCAATTTATTGTATTCATACTTGCGTTAATAGCAGCGTTAGAAGAGGCAGTTGGTGTAGGAATAGTAGTAATAGCGAAAAAAGTAACCGGTAAAATTGATGCCGATGTTCTTTCAGAATTGAAGGGATAGTATATACATAGATATATATCATAACATTTATCTTCTTTTATTTTGGGAAGAAAACATGGCGATAGATTATTCCTATTTAGACTTATTAAGGATAGGTGGCGATGCAGAATTTATAGTTAAACATGATGGAGAAAAAATTTTGGATGCCTATTTTGTTTCTAGAGCTCCTATAAGAGGATTTGAGAAAATTATGATAGGAAAAAATCCCGTATTTGCCGTGGAAATATCTATGAGAATATGCGGTATATGTCATGCGGCTCATGGTATAGCTGCTGTTGAAGCCATAGAAGACGCTGTGGGAATTATGCCACCACCGAACGGCATAGTTCTTAGAGAGATTATTGGTCTTGTTAATCGAGTACAGAGCCATATGATTCATCTGATCCTAATAACACCGGACATTGTTAAGAGAGAAGTGGCGAGGGAATTTATTATTGAAGAGATGAAAATGCTCTCTGTGATAAGTGACATTCTAACAAAATTAGGGGGCGCTCCGACGCATCCTCCGAATATTGTTATTGGGGGAATCCAGTCAATACCTAAGGAAAGGCACCTGCAAGATGTAGTAAATAAGATAAAAATGTTGCGTTCTGAGGCAGATAATTTGATTAATAACATTCTTGATGATAAGAATATTAGTGAAACAGCAAGAATTCTCATGGAAACAAAGTATGCTCCAAAATATTTGGCTTCTCATCTTTTCTATGGGGAAAGATCGAACTTAGATGTAAATGAAATAGTAACAAAAAGATATGATGAGTTCAGAACTGATAACATACCTGAGGATGCAAAAAGTACTACATCGCTCGTTGCTTTGTATAAAGATGCAGAAGTTGAGGTTGGTCCACGGGCACGGCTTTCTTTGTTTGGGAAATTCGGTGATAATACGATCTTTGGTATACAGCGTGCAAGAATGATGGAGATGTTAATGGGATTAGATAGAATAAACGATCTCTTAGGACAAATTGATCTTACTGAACCGTCTAAAACCGAAACATTTATTCTGAGAAGAGGACAGGGGGTAGGGGTTTTTGAGGCCCCGCGGGGGCTTCTAGTTCATTATGTCGAGATAAATTCTGATGGTCGGATAGAGCGACATCGAATAGTCGTTCCAACGATGTTTAATATTCCAATAATAGAGGAGGCAAGCAGGGGATTGCCTGTTAGTGTTGCAGACGTTATTCCTAGAATATACGACCCATGTATTCCATGCACGACACATATGATAAGGGTGAAATAAAATGGGATTGGAAATACTAATATATGATATCGGTGGATGTGAAGGATGCCCTGTATCTATCCTTAGAGAATATCCAAAAATAGCATCTAAGGCAACAGTATACTCCAAACATTTAGGCGATGTTAGTCTCGACAAGAAGTATGATATTGCTATCATTACAGGATCCGCATGTATAAATGATGAAAACGTGATTAATACGCTTAAAAAAATAAGAGAAAACGCAAAAATAGTCATAGCATATGGGTCATGTGCAAGTGTGGGGAATGTAACATTGTTCTGTAGAGGAGGACAAGAACCGAGACCAGAACATAGAACATTTCAGCCGATATCCACAGTTATAGATATAGAGTATGCGATTCCTGGATGTCCGCCAGCTCCAATGGGTCTCGTAACACTTATCAATTCCTTGACTACTGGAAAGGGGCAACTTTTGCGTGTTTTTTCTGCAATTTCTAAAGTTAAGAGATTATCTGGTTTTGATCTGATGGATGAAGTAGTTCTAAGTGGATTGTGTATAGGATGCGGTGCGTGTATAATTTCATGTCCAACTCATGCCCTTCAAATGATCGAAAAAAGACCCGATCTTATAGTGGAGAAATGTATTAGGTGCGGTACATGTTGCTCTAGGTGTCCAATTTTTTCGCGTATTCTTATCTATAGGTTCAAGCCGGAAGTCAAGCTTTTGGAGGAGGTGAAATCTGAATGAGTAGTTTCATTGTGAGTAGAGATAAGCCTATAGGAGACTACATCTCGATTTATCTTGCAAGAGCTGCGGATGAGAATATACGCAAGAGAAGAGTTGGAAGTGGCGGGGCTGTAACCTCGATATTAATCTATTTGTTGGAAAAAAATATAGTTGATGCTATTGTTGTAGCTAAGAGAAAGAAGGGTCTAGAGGGAGAAATAGCCATAGCAAAATCAAGAGACGAGATACTTAGAGTAGCGGGGGATCGTTGGAATGTTCTTCCATTTACAACGAAGCTAAGGGAAACCCTTGCTGAAGAAGAAATAAACAAAGTGGCGATTGTGGGTTTGCCCTGCCAAGCCCAATTTTTGAGACAAATGAAGCTATTTCCGCTATTAGAAACAGA
>JAUQYS020000157.1:0-1686 GCA_030587585.2 Candidatus Njordarchaeota archaeon | reverse complement strand
AGGGAGTTGGAGGCAAACATGTTTGGGGAAGTTATCTATCGATTTGAAAAGAATATCTTTGGTGGTTCGAAGAAATTTATGAATTTTGTTAAAGATTTAATGTGGGAGAACAACAAAAAAAGCGTAGATATCGGCCAATACTCGAGATTCGTTGATTCTGAGACAAAATCATTCAAATTCGATGAAGGAAGCACATATGAAAAATTGTTAAGCTATACTATCAGAAATCAGATTCTTAATGCAGAGATGGAGGTTATAGTTAGCGCACCAACAGGAGGAGCATCTGGGATTCTGCCCGCATGCTTAAGGGTCTTTGCAGAAGAAAAAAATATAAGAAAGGACTCACCAGAATTTCTGTATGCTCACTATACATCAGCTGCTATAGGTGCTTTTATTGCGAACAATATGTCGGTAGCTGGAGCACAACATGGTTGCGTGGCCGAGATAGGGACATCAATCGCGATGGCCGCCGCTGCGCTGATTGACCTTGAGCTTAGAGATACTACTATACCCATAAAAGATAAAATAGAGAAAGTTTTCAATGGGGTCAGTATTGTTATGCTTTCTCTCCAAGGATTATCTTGCGATCCCCTGTTTGGTTATGTCGAATTTCCGTGCATTCTTAGAAATGCTTTGTTTAGTATATTGCCTTTTCAAGCAGCAAAAATGGTAATAGAGGGGTATAAACCGCTCTTGTCAGCAAGATGCATTTTAGAGGTTGTAAAGAAAACAGGAGAAATCTTAGCGAAGGCTTTAAAGGAATCTGGAACAGGACCATTAACGTGCATGTATTCCTTATGTGAGCTTAAGAAGTTAAAAGTTTCGGATGAGATTATACAGTTGCTAGAGAAGAAAATTGATTGGTCCAAATAAGATGTGGAATCTTGTCAAAGCATATTTTTTATGGCTTCTATGTCTTCTAATATGACTTTTTTCTCATTTTTGACATTGATTACAATATTTACATTTTGACCGTTTCTGAAAATGTAGATCTCTATGTCTTCTGCATATGTATTCTTAAGATTTTCTAGTGCATCTAGAACTTTCCAATAAGTTTCGGTTCCGAATCTCAAGCTAAAAATTTTTTTCAATAAATGTCACCTTATCAATATTATGGCACTATATGATTTTTAAAATAAAGTTATTGTTAGACCTTCTTGGAAAACCTATACGCATTTAATCTGTCCCAACGAAGAGTTGGTTTTATGGTTCTTATGGTACTGGGAAAGGAAGATTATGTTTCTATAAATTCAATGTGAAACCTATCTTTTGGTAGATCAAACATGAGTACCAAGAATGATATTCAACTCATAAAAATATCTATTCTTGCCATTTTGATGTGTTATTTCGTTCTTTGGCTTACTCATAACTTCGGCGAGTTTTCCTTTTTTGCGGCATCAATACTATTGTTGGTTTTTGTTTTTGGATTGTTGATGAAAATAGAAACACGGATAGCTAGTATCCATAACATGATACTTATGATTATGCTCCAAAATATGCCTAAGCGGCAAACTAAACACATAAAAAATGTGTATATCCATCCAAAAATGAGGAAAATAATGGGGAAACAAAAAGAAGACAATAAGTACAGAACTGATGGATATTTATGATGGGAAATATCGTGACAAATAGATAGACAATCAAAACGAGGCTTGTTCAACATAGTCAGAGTCTACTTTCTTAGAA
>JAUQYS020000126.1:0-2403 GCA_030587585.2 Candidatus Njordarchaeota archaeon | reverse complement strand
ACTATATCGGGCTCCAACGCGTCTTATATTTAGTAATATTATTGACTGGATAGTGGGCTTTCTTCCTAAACATTCAATATACTTGTTTGAAGTTGATGGGCAATTTTCATATGAAGATTTTACTAATGCACTAGCCGAAAAATTGAATCTAAGTGATGGAGAATTACCTAGACTCGTCATATTCAGGACTAGGATTGGGCATAGGCCTATATTGCGTTGGATCTATGTTAATGCTAATTTTAGGCAAGCATATATGTATTTTGAGATGAAAGGCAAAAAAGAACGAATTGTTACTCCTGGGGGTAGACTTAAAATACAATACAGCTATATCCTCGCTTTAGTCGTATTGAGGGATAAATCTAGATTAATTGAAGTGAGAATAAACTCCAAGATAAATCAAGCATTGTTATCTGTTGGTCGAGCTTTGGAAGTCTTAGGCTTGGGGGTCGATGTCAAAATAAACAAAATCAATTTCAATAGTCTGAGCTTTATCAGGAGGATGCTTGGATTTGCTGACGCGGTTGGATATCTGACATTAGAATTTACGGGCCCCTCTATTAGTCCTAAGGAGCGTGGATCAAGATATGGTAAAATTACGTATTCTGGTAGGCGACTTGGAGGAGAAATCGACGATTTGAGGAGAGATGAGGAAGTAAAGGAGAAAATAGAGAAAGCTTTTGCGGCCGGGGGGATCACAAAAATGCATGGGACAATAAAAGTTGATTTGACGGGCGATCCAAAATTAAAATTTGATGATCCTAAGCTATCGTTTGGGATAAACTTCAGAGAAAATAAAGTATACTTGTTTTCGGGAGCAACAGAGGCGGGCTACGCATTCTTAATCAACAAAATCTATGATATTTGGAGAGGTGTAAGCAAGCATGAAAAAACAGCTCCAACACTTGATTTGTTCCTTGCTTGAGAAAATGGAACTTCCAACAAAATTTAGACTACAAAACATAATATACTACGCAAGCATAGCAAAATATTCTATCGAAGATCTTCATAAAGCACTTAAAATCGCCGTTAAAGAGGGATTGATGAGAATAGGTATTGAATTAAGATGCCCTTACTGTGGAGCACATCTAGGAGATATTAGAATTGGCGATAAACTACCTGAACAGATTCTATGCCAAGATTGCGGTAGAAAAGTTCATATAAAACACATTAAGACATCACAAGAGATAATATTTATACTAACGATTAAAGGAAAAAGATTTTTTCTTCCAAAAAGCATCCTAAAACATAAACTCAAGAAAATGTATGATCAAGCTATAAGAGCTAAAGACAGCAACACCAAGGGAGCACTTTTCGAGCAATTTGTTAGAGAATTCTTCTCAACTATAGAAGGATTCGAAGTTAGACCTGGAAGGCTACACGTTGGTGAGACAGAACTTGACGTTATAGTCGATAATAAGATGCTAGATGATCCGCTATTTAGCAAGTTTGGTCCGATGATTGTTATTCAATGCAAAAATTTCTCGGAAAAAGAAAAAATAACGCCTCAGATTATAGAAAATCTATATCGTCAGGCAAAAATGTATGGTATCGCTTGCGACCTTGCATTTCTAGCAACAGCCACAATATTAAGTAACGAAGCCAAACCTATACTAAAAGAAATCAACACCAATCGAAATGTCTTTATTGCAATAATTGATAAAAACGACTGGGAAGAATTCTTCAAAAATGAAGAATTAGACCCCCTCGAATTCATCAAAAGAATTATAGGAGATACACCAAAAAAGTATAGATTACCTACTAGGATGTCCAAGTAATGCTGTTATCATCGCTGGTCATAGGTGTTTAAAATCCGCAGGATCTCTGCTCGAGATTTTTGGAAAATTTGGAAAAGCGTAGCGGTGCCCTTCTTAGAAGAGAAATTTAATCTAAATATATATTCTATGGAGCATGAGGAATGGACTAAGATAGTCATTAGTGATGAATTATTCCAGCAAATTACTGAAAAATTTGGTCTAAGATATCGGTTCGAAGATTATAAAATCGATGTTGTACTTGCTGGATGTGCTAATTTGATTTATGAGCAATATGATGACCGTTTTTGGCCATTGGAAAGATTAGTACTAGTAGAGCATGAAAGCTTTATTGAAAATGTTATAGAGGAATTATACAAACTACTCTATTGGAGAGCACCATTAAAAGTATTTATATCATATCCATCCCAAAGCTCAAAGAAGAGTATTGATGATTATATGAAGACTTTCGCTGAGATTATAAAGCGCTCAAACAAGTGGTTTCCAGAAAACTCTGAAACACAATACTTATTCATTATAGGCCAAATGAATGAGAGCAGAAAAGGACTTAAGTGGCAAGCCTATGTTATCGACACAGAAGGAAATATTGAATTATTAACTGAATGATTCGAATGAAGTTCCTGCCTTAGAG
>JAUQYS020000113.1:0-6631 GCA_030587585.2 Candidatus Njordarchaeota archaeon | reverse complement strand
TGGGGCGGGGGCAGAAGCACTAGTTGGTTGAGGTTTTTCCTCGGCAGGTTTTTCTGCAGGAGCTGTTGGAGGGACGGGGAGTTCCGGGAGGATAGACTCAAGGTCGGCTCCAATTTCGGGAGGAGCGGCAACAGCAGGTGTAGGCTTTTCGGCGGGTACTGGGGCGCCAGAAATACGATGCTCTATACTCATAATTTTTGCTTTTAGTGTATCGACCTCTGATTTTAGACCATCTAATGTGTTTTCAATTCTCTTAATTGTTTCTCTATGGGATTTTAGCTCAGTTAGAATAGCTCTTAGATATTTCTTTACTCTGCTAACGAACTCGTCGAAGGTAATAATTTTTTTCTGCATGATGATTACCTATAGTTAACCTATTAACAAAAAACGGAAATATTATATAAAAAAGCTGTTAAAATTTTTTTCTAGCAAAGATAGAACCTTATTCGAAAATATGACAGAAAAAATATAGTCGTCTACTGTGTTCTTTATGCTCAGCAGTTGTTTAGATCTAATATCTTCAGCTTCGAGTTTTAGTACTATAGCGTCATTATCAACATACTGTCTAATTTTGATAAAATCTGGAGCCGTATAATTATCAGGTAAAGTTGATAAATGAAATATTTTTGCGTTTTTTGTTTTTATTTTTATAGTAAGTGTGACTTTCCTTATCATGGGTAGTCACCGCAAAAACTTATGAATAATCTTTCAAATTTGTCATATTCTTGTTCTCTAACATAGGCCCCGGCAGCGTTTTCATGCCCACCCCCTGTGACGCTTGGTAACTTTTCTGCGATTTTTTTTATAATCTCCCCCAAGCTAGGAATATTAGAACTTTTTGGTTTTCTGACCGAGATTTTTAGTATGTCTCCAACGCTTCTAGAGATAACAATGACTGCTTGGCTTTCAATTTTTGTTGCCAATATGCTTGATATAGTGCTTGCTAGCTCCTCATGTAGAAAATCTCTACCATCAAAAATGGATATATTTTTTTCGGTACGAATATTATTCTCGAAGTTCTTCAGACTACTAGATATCAACGCACGATATCTATTGTACAAGCTTATAACAGTGTCTAATATTTTTGTTTTTTCTTTTTCGAGGAGTAATTGAACTCCTATATGCGGTTTTTTCATTTTTCCGCAAGCATTGAGTAAAACAGCGACGTCACGCCCATATTTAAGCAGCCTTAATTTGGTATTTAAAAACTCGTAGGTGGTTCCAGTAAGAAGAGAATCAAGATTCTCTATGGTAAACTTTCCTGCAAAATGTAGCATGACCATTTCGATTATTTTTTTCTTGAGAAATTCTTTTTTATTTGCAGGAAGATCATCAAGATATAACTTTTCTAGTTCGTCATCACTTCTTATGATTCCATGTTTTTTAAGAAAATCAGCTGCACCATCGTAGCTTCCAGTGACTCCAGGTATGTCGACTACGAATGTTTCAGCAAGCAGTTGGTATAGTGGCCTAATCCCTCTCCCAATAAGGAGAAGGTCGGTAGTTTCTTTTAGGATGTTGCTTCTTTTTGCATGTTCAACTAGGATTGAATTTAATCCCACTAGATTTCGTTTTGGGCCTATATCTTGGGAATCACCTAGGGCACCTATGATAGACCAAGAAATTAGATTTCGTATTCTAGGTACAATGGTGGAAAAAGAATTTGCCAACAAAAAGGATATTCCTGAACTGCTTATCTCGGTTCCTCCATCGATACCAAAGATTCGGGAATTAGCGATATAGCTATAATTTTGTGGATTAGAAGCCTCAAAGATATGGTGGTCTATAATGATTCCAGATATTATACTGCTAGACCTGGACAAAATCTTGTTGGGAACATCTGTACCCAAATCCACGAAAATGGCATATCGTGGCCTGATATCATCCCATGTAGATTGAAATTCGCTGGGTATTATCTGAGGCAAAAAATTGACAACAAAAGGTTTGTTTAGTTTAGTTAGAAGGTAAATTAGAATAGAAACGGCTGTAAGTCCATCGGCATCTATGTGCGAAAAAATGTATATTGGGTCATCTTTGCCCATTTCAATTATTTTTTTGGATATATTCTTAAGATAGTCCATGAATTTTAATAGATGTATATTATTCATTGCAAGCTCTTCCAATATCATTACCATGTGCTATACTACTCTATATAATAAATTTAGAATCATTAAATTAGAGTTTTAGGTGATGAGATGCCCAAGAGACGAAAAAAACAAGAGGAAAAAGAAATAAAAATCGAAGAAGGCGACCTTTTTGGTCTAATATTAAGAATGCTGGGGGGGAGCTGGATAGAAGTCTATTGTAGTGACGAGCAAATTAGAAAAGTGAGGATACCGAGATCTAAGAGATATATAAGGGTTAGGGAAAATGATGTTATCATTATAAGGCCTTGGTACGGTATAGATGAAAGTAGAGCAGATCTAAAAGATAAGCTTATGCCTAGAGATATAAGATCATTACTTCAAACAGAACATGCTGAAAGTCTTAAAAAAATTTTAACAGAAGAGCTAAAGGAGATCTACGGAATAGAATAACTTTTTTATCTCTTAGTTCATATATCAGTGAAAGTTATGTTAAGAAAAATCTTTTTCTGCTATGAGTGTTTGGAGCATAGCTACATTCCTGAAAAATTACCAACGAGAGAAAATATAAGACGCGAAATATCGGCAAGTGTCGAGCGATTTTTGAACATCTCGAGTCGGGGATTCTGGAGCGTTCATATATACGGTAATGTAGGCACAGGAAAAACTGTACTATCCCGCAGAATCGCTAAGGATATAACCGATAGAAATAACGATATCCTAACGTGTTATGTTAATTGTAGGTTTTCTAGAAGGATATATAGAGTCCTTGCGGATATAGCTAAGCAAATTTCGGATGAGCTTCCTACACGAGGCCTATCTAAAGACGAGTTTTTAGATCTTATATTTGTTGTCGCTAAAGAAAAAGCTAGTAGCATAATATTAATTTTGGACGAAATAGACTCATTATTTTGGGGAGAAGAAGGCAAAAAAACCGCGGATATTTTATACTCTTTCTCACGTTTTGCAGAAAGAAAGATGGATCTAGATCTAAGAATAGCCGTAATATCAATCAGTAGAAATCAGGACTATATATATAAATGGCTAGACGCCGCCACTAGAGCATCCTTCATTAAATCGACGAAATATCTATCGCAGTATTCCTCTAAAGATCTCTTCAAAATACTTAAATATAGATCTAGTTTGGCAATACATCCTGATGCTATTAACGAAGAAACTCTAAGATTCATAGCGACTTTTGTAGGAAATCAAGCTCAAGGCAATGCTAGAATAGCAATAGATCTATTAAAGATGGCTGGTGAAATAGCGGAGGCTCAGGGGGATGAGCAGATAAGACCCGAGCACATAAGGATAGCTATTAAAGAGTACGCAATAATACCCAGTGTTGATATTGAATCAATATTAGCTTTAGGGAAACAAAAATTAATTCTCTTGTTGGCCATAATAAGAGCACTAAAGCAAACTAAGAGAAGTTTCGTAACAAAAAACATGGTACAAGAATATTATGAAGAAATCTGTCATGAATATAATGAAACACCGAGGAGATATATCCAAACATGGCGATATTTACGGGAGATGGAACATGAGCTATGCGGAATACTAGAGCTTCATGTCACGGGAAAAAATCAAAAAGGGAGATCAACACGAATATTAATAAACGCCCCACTAGACGATCTAGAACGCAACATAGTAGCTATAATTAAAAGAAAATATCAAACATAATTTTAAAGAAGCCATAATAAATATAAAAATGGTAAGAGATCGTATTTGAATAGAGCAATCTCACGTGCGGGGGTTCCGGAGAGGTCAAACGGGCGGGGCTTAGGACCCCGTGGCGTATGCCTTCGCGGGTTCAAATCCCGTCCCCCGCACCACTGGGCCGGTGGCCTAGTGGCTATGGCGTCCCGCTCACAACGGGAAGGTCGGCGGTTCGAGTCCGCCCCGGCCCATTAGTAAAGGTAACAATAGCTACTTATTCATTGTTTTGTTGAGTACTTCCAGAATAGCGTCTTTTTGCGTTATGTGTAGATATACCTGCCACATCTTGGTGCTTGATGACCACCCCATTACCTGATTCATGGCGTATGGTGAGACTCCTACCTTTGCCAATATTGTTGCTCGTGAGTGCCTAAACATATGGGGAGTTATTTTGCGGCCTAACTTTGCTTTTTTTGTCAATATCGATAAGAGGCGCCGTACAGATGGATAGCTCATTGGTTTTTCTGGTTTTCGAAGATTACAAAAAAGAAAGGCGTTAGGATTATCTCGGAGTGGATGTGTCTGCATCCAGGACACGATATGTTCTATGTTGGATAGAGGGACGAGTCTTTTTCCATTTCCTACTATCGCGTAGTGTTCTTCTATGTTTACGTCTTTCAGTCTGACTTTGAGTATCTCTAGGATGCGGGCTCCGCTCTCATACATGAATTGTAATAATGCTCTGTTTCTAGGATTATTCGTGGCGTCTAATAGTTTTTTGTATTCCTCATAACTAATAATTTTTTCCAGTATTTCGAGGGCCTTAGATCCCTTTGTCGCCTTTGGGTTGATTGTGAAGAACCAGTGTATAGCCTCGGGAGTCGATCTGGGCGGCAGGTTAAGTAACCATCGCAAAAAGACACGAATACGCATCATTTTCTCTCGTATAGTAGAATGTTTATTTTTTCTCTCATTGAGCAGACGATTAACATAGTAGCGAAAGTCCATAGCTGTTAGTGTGGAGAAATCTTTCTGAATAATTCTGGCGAGCTCAACAAGCGTATAGGCATAGGCCATAATCCTAAAAGGCGAAAACCCCTTCATCTTCAACTCATCAATAAACATCAAGATCGTCTGTTTGGGGTGCTCGTCAATATCAGAACTGTGGATGAATTCAATAACATCATCGAGACTTTCGCATCTAAATAGTTTTGTTTCGTCCATGAGATCACCATGTTTTCTCATTTTAATTAGAAATGTGTACCTAGCAATAATTAAAGCGCATAATATCTGGAGAATATGGCTGATTTTCGTGTGATAACATAGTTAATTAATAAATGGAGTATTTTTTTATATTGGGAAAAGATAGTAATATAGGATCGTCAGTAAGGATTAAATCGGGGGAATAGCGATGACATCCGGGATGGTTTATCTTCATGCCGTTATGTTGCTACATTATGCCGGAAAAGAAATAAATGAGGAGAATATTAAGAGCATATTGCAAGCTGCTGGCGTTATTGATTATGAAGAAGCATACGTAAAAGCGATAGTAAATGCTGTTTCTAAAGTAAACATAGAAGAGATAATTGAGCAGGCCAAACAAGCTCCTACAATGGCTGTGGCGACTGCACCTGTAGCAGCGGCTCCCGCAGAAGAAAAGCCAAAGGAAGAAGAGAAAAAGAAAGAAGAAAAGAAGAAAAAAGAGGAAAAGAAAGAAGAGGAAGCTCTTGCTGGTTTAGCAGCATTGTTTGGTTAGAAAAATAGCGGGATTGGTGCACTGAATGGCATCTACAAATCTACCACTCGCAGCTTTGAGGAAATCGATAAACAAAAAAATAAAGGTCTGGCTGAAGGATGGTACCGTAATAGAGGGTACGGTTATATCGACAGATGAAGTTATGAACATAATGATGGTGGATGCTAGAGAGCTTAATGATGAGGGGGAAGTTGTTAGAAAGTGGGGTACGATTCTACTTAGGGGCTCCACAATACTTATGATACAAGTTTTTGAGTAGAACCTGTGGCGATGATGAATTCAGCCTTGTGTGAATGACTGATCGACGATGGGCAGTCTGAGCGATATATCATTCTGTTTTTTATAGCGTTATTATCCTACCAGTAAGACAAAAGTTTCTTATTCTTGTTCATAGAGATCTTACTATGTCTATTATGAGCTCATATGGTGCGTCTGTTTTTATTGCCTTAGGATCGAAATGTGTTCTTTCAGCAATGTAGCCTTTTTCTTTGATGATTTGGATGACGGCAGATATTTTGGGTGTTGGTTTTTTTAGACTACTTGCGATTCGTTCTATATTGTAGAAAAATCTGATATGTGTAGTTTTGATTTCGGCGGTTAGCCACTTTGTCAATTCCATTTTTGTTTTTTCTCCGATGGGTAGGACTTTCAGTTTTTCTATACATTTTTTTGTAAATTCTTTATCAAAAATTTCGCTAAGCCAAATGGGACCGATTATTTTTGTTGTCTTATTAATGTTCTTTTTGGGTATTTCTTGAATTTCACCATTTTTGTATATTATGAAGCCTATTTTTTCGGCGAATTTGTCTACAGCTTTTTTTCCAGGTATAGAGACTAAACATACTTTTATAAAATTTCTTAAGAAAAATCCGAACATAGGTTTAAGAGCTATGTTATATTTAGCGGACATTCGTTCTAAGAACGATATGAGAGCTCTGACGCCTAGCTCTGTTCCGAATGGGGTTTTATCTAGATGAATTCCATATTTTCTATATGCCGCTTTTTTAAATTTTCCTACGAGTGGGGCAGTATCCGTAGCTGTTACAAGAAGAAGGCCTTTTTTCTTTCTGAGGGTTCTCAGAGCCGAGTCTATAACCGGTGTTGGTGTTCCGAAGGGATCGATATCGATAGC
>JAUQYS020000103.1:0-1993 GCA_030587585.2 Candidatus Njordarchaeota archaeon | reverse complement strand
GTTTTCTAAGAGAGAAAATAGAGATTAGACTCTTGTTGATCTTCTTCCTCTTCTCATGCATGCTTTTACTTTCTTCTGCTCCTCTGGTGTTAGGTACTTCATTATTGTTGGTAGGATCTCTCTGATTGTTATGGGTGTTGTTTGGAATATGTCTGATATATCAAACTGCCTGATTTTTATTCTTTTGTGTTCTGGAAGCACAAGTATTGTTGCAACATATGTTAGTGCCGTTGTTATAGATTTTGCAGTCTTGTTGAGCTTTACTAAATCGCTTTTAGCTTTGTTCCACAGCTCATAAACTTTCTGGATTATAGCCCCCTCGTATCCGTTGAGTATTTTTAGCTTTCTTAGCTTATGTCTATATACTTCCAAAAGCTTTATTGGTTGATCCTCACCTTCGAGTACTAATGTGCTAGTTTTGATCTTTAATAATGCCGCCATGTCTCTTCTTTTTGCTCTGATCTGCTTAGCGAGTTTCCTAATGTGTTTGCTGTCATATTCCTTGAGTAAACGCAATAATGCCTCTTCGGTGATTGCATATCCACTTGACCTAGCAGCGAGCAAAAATGCTGCATATGCTGAAACTCTTAGATTATCACTTCTAGTTTTTTGAAGCTTTAGATATTTTGCAAATATGTCTACAGCAACTTCTACAACGGAATGAGATTCAGAGAGTCCAATGGCTTTTGCGGCTCTCTTAATAAGGATTATAGCTTCGTCTAGATGTTTTCTGCGAATGTTACTTTCAATAGAGTATCTATCCTGAGGCGTTAGCTTTCTATGTATTTGAATATCTTCACTTTCGGGTTCGGGTCTAGCATATTTAACTTCAGCATGAAATTCTATGAATGAGTCAAATATTCGACCACAAATAGGACAATATACCTCATCGGTTTCCGAGTTGTATTCTAGTGCTACTTTACATTCGGGACAATATCCGTATGGTGCCTCCACCATTAGTGATTCCTCGATGTTTAATGGTAAAATCGAATTTGGTATTTCCACTATTTCCTGTTTTTCCTTCTCTCTTAATAGTATCGACATCGCATTCACCTCCTGTTAACATTTTGTTAAGATTTTTCCATCCATGTATATATATGGATTATTACATTTATAAATTTTTCTTTTCTTTGTATCATTCATTGGTTATTTTTTTCTTGCTTTGTTGAGGGAATTATCATTTAATATTTCATTATTATTTTAGCTTTTAATATATTTTTGCGTCGTGATGTATGACGCAGATCAACTTATGTTTAATTCTGTTTATAAAGCTTATTAGTATCTCTATCATGCATAAAAAGTGATCTAAATGACATCTGAGCGCACGGCGCAGGGGATATGTCGGAAAGAGGCAATGTTTTATGCTTTTCTAATTGCAATTGTCATTTTTATTTCATTAGCTATTAATTTAAGTGAATGGGTTTCCATTTCTGGAAATATAAACTTCTCGCTGGCTCTTTACAGTTATGTCGTTCCAGCTTTCTCTCCATTTTATCTTGAGATAGTTTATGTAATTGTTTCTTTTTTGAATATTTATGTATTATTAATCATTTTTGTTCTCTTAGGATTTTATACGTACTCGTTGTTTATAGAACATGTTTATCGTACGAGAAAAAGTGGCGGAATCTTTGCTATATTATTACCCTCGTTTGTTTTATTTTTATTTGATTTAGATGCCTTATGCATAATTCTGGTAGTTCTATCGTTGATTATGTTGTTTGGCGATAAAAAAGAATTGGGCATATTTCTCTATGGAATATCTGCTGCTCTTAATCTAGGACTTATAATTTTGCTTCCATTATATTTGTATTGGGCTAGAAACAAGATAGTTGGTATTTTTCTGGGACTATTACCGATAGTGACGACTCTGTGGATGATACTATACTATGTTATGATGATGGATGCGTCCATCAGCTTATGGGGGGGAAAAACTAATAGTGTTTCCCTATTTATGAGTCAGATATTATATCATATTCTCCATGTTTTTGGAAGC
>JAUQYS020000081.1:0-5800 GCA_030587585.2 Candidatus Njordarchaeota archaeon | reverse complement strand
GTTGGCGTGGGCCCCCCCCAACCCCGACCCCCTAGGCCCCGCCCCTTTGGACCGGGCGCCCTAGGGCTGATGTGGCTTGGGCTCCCCCAAGCCGAACCCCTAGAGCTTCAGAGCCCCTCTTCTAATTCTGACTGCTTGCTAGGGAAGTTTCTGTGCGTGTCATTATGGCCGTATTTTGGGATATTAGATTATGTCGGATAAAAACTGATTTTCGAAAAAAATGTTCTTATCCAATATAGACTGAATTTTTTATTTTGTCTATGCTATTTAGCTCGCATTTGCCAATATGCACACCGAAAACCAAAAAAACTGCGAATAGAAGAATGTGCTATTAATAGAATAGTTTCTTTGGCGATGTATTAGAAGAGTGTGTCGATTTCTTTCTTTTTCTTTTTGATTTCTTTGTGAAGCCTCTCTTTTTCTTTATCCCAATGCCAGCTAAGTTTTTCCCATTGGTGAATAAATCTTGGCTTAAGGGGCTTTCTGGTTGCGAGCACAGTGCCAGTACTCCACGTTGGGTCGCTCTTTGGTTTCCAGAATGTATGTGTGGATGGTGTTGCTAAGTTTTTTGTATTTATCAGTCGTGTCTTTTTTTGTTTGTCTTCTAGCGTATACATTCCTGATAATACATCGCCGAGTTTCAATGTATCATAAACGTCATCCCACATTTTCTCCTCCCATTCGTAGAGACGCTTCATGTCTCTCTTTAATTTTTGTCTCCATTTTTCAACGAAGCTTGAGTCTTTTTTCGTAGTACTGCTTGTTGTTGTTTTTTGTTTCTGTATGGAAGGAGTTGTCATCGGGCCTGTGGGGGGAGTGATTGATGGTATAGATGCTGTCATTGTCTTTATGAACGCTATTTGGAGTCCTCGATCCTCGCTTAGCCATGCTGGGCCAGTAATAAAAGATGCAAAAATCTTGTAAACTATTGGTAGGAAGTCTCTTTCTATTCTGGCGGGATATACCGCAAGTTTTTCTAGTACCATAGAGAATTCTCTATTGGCTGAGATATCAAAATATTTTTGTATTGTCCAGTAGCCTAACACTCGCCAATATTGGTTATCGCTTGTTGTATACGCATAATATGATTGATTCTCCATGTTTTCTCTCACAGTAACGTATTTGTTTTGGTTGAGTACGATGTGATAGACCTCTGACAATTTTTGATCTGCATATTCCTTTAGATATTTCTCGGTGCTATACGGATAATAGTGTGCTTTTATTCTAACATAGACCCTATTTGTGTATGCTACAAATCCATATCCATCTGCGTTTACTAGTTTATAATTTCTAGGTACTAAGCATTCCCATTTTCTCTGCCTGAGTATTTGGTCATCATAGAAGTAGCGAGTAAGTCCCTGAAACAGGCCAAAGCTATCTTCTCCGATACTTAGTCCAGTAACAATACTAACTATTAGCCTAGCAATCGTTTTTTCTTTTTCGCTTCCAACATATGACTTGTTATAAAAAATAGATGTGACTACACGGGCGGTTTTATTTGAGGAGGATGCGTATACTATTCTGCTAAGGCCATACCACACATAATTACTATCCCCATCAAATATTTCAGCTTTAAAATTGTTTTCCCTCTTGGAGAAAGATATAATTTTTATAGATTCTGGCTCTTTCATAAAAATAGTATAGAATGCTGTCTTTCCAATCACCTCAATCATAGGCTCATTCAGCTCTGTCTCCAATAATTGGAGATAATAACCGACATCCAGATCTCTATTTTTCAGACCCACCAACCGAGGAGCACACATCACTATTTGCCACTCGCCTGGAAGATCGATCAGAAAACCATAATCGGGATCGATGTACCTCAAAGCTAACACCAATCCCATCTAGCAAAACAACAAGCATAAAAAAATCTATAAAAACACAAAAATACTCACCAGAAACCTTAATGCTGTATTACATTCAAAAAAGATTTTCTCTCCGAAAATCAAGTTCATTGATTACAAGAGAACTATGTTTTTGTATAAATTACTTATAGGCTTTCTTTCTATGCCCAACAAAATGGATAATTATACCTTTTTTCTCCCATAAAACTTCATACATAACACGTAGTGCGCCTATTCTAATGCGGAAGTAATTCTTTAACCCTCTAAGCTTCACAATATTGTAGTCTTCGTGGGAAATCAACTCTTACTTCAATTTTACAAAAAGAATTTTTAGTTGTTGCTTCTCTTTTTAGGTAATTTATTATATATCTGCTAACATAATTTAGAGGTTTTGTAAAAATTCTCAAAAATCCCATAAGTAACCCCAAATTTTAAATACTACGCTACTAGATTATAATATTGACATCAGCAAATATAGGTGTATTGCCTTGGAGAGACCAGTCTACCCATTCACCGCCATTATTGATCAAGATCTACTTAAATTGGCACTACTGGCAATAGCGGTGAACCCTAAGATTGGTGGTCTATTGATTAGGGGGGAGAAAGGTTCAGGCAAAAGTATGATTGTCAGAGCTCTAGCAGATGTTTTACCAGAGATCGAGGTTGTGGCCGATTGTCCGTTTAATTGTAATCCCCATGATCCGTCCGAAATGTGCGATTCTTGTAGGGCAAGACTCGAGAGAGGAGAGAATCTTCCAGTGAAAAGAATTAAGATGAGAGTTATTACGCTACCTATTGGAGCTACAGAGGATATGGTTGTTGGAACTATAGACATAGAGAGGGTATTGAAAGAAGGGCTCAGGGCATTTGAACCAGGAATTCTTGCTAAGACAAATAGGAACATATTGTATATCGATGAAATTAATCTATTGCCGGACCATATCGTAAACATAATCCTTGATGCTGCCGCGATGGGCTGGAACTATGTTGAAAGAGAAAACATAAGCATTTCTCATCCAGCAAGGTTTATTCTTGTAGGCACTATGAATCCCGAGGAGGGCGACATAAGGCCGCAATTGTTGGATAGACTCTCAATTTGTGTTGATATTTCTGGTATAAAAGATTCTGAGCTAAGAGTGGAGATTATAAGGAGGAACATAGAGTTTAGTAAGAACCCAATGAGTTTTCGAAAAAAATACGAAAAAGAGCAGAAACGTATCAGAGAGCGTGTTGAGTACGCCAGAAAGATAATAAATAGTGTGGAAATACCCGAATACATAATGCATATAATCGCCAATATATGTAGCCAACTAAGGGTTGACGGCCACAGACCAGATATAGTCATAGCGCAAACAGCTATGGCACTTGCGGCTCTTAATGGACGCAAATCTGTGGATGTATCCGATGTTCGCTTAGCGTCGTTCCTTGCACTTGTACATAGAACTCGGGAAGGTGGATTGCTTGAACCTCCCTCGCTCGAGGATATAAATAAAGCTTTTATGCGTGCTGTTAAAGGTGTGGAGTCAAAATTCAAGATAAAAATTAAGATGAAAGAGAGTACTCCTTCAGATTATATGAGATCGATTGTCGAGGCTCCGCTCAGTGTGGAGAGTAAATCCCTAGAGCCAAAATCAGAGCAATTTTTTCGTAGAGGATGAAACATGTTGGGATGAGGATACTATAAAGAGACTTACTAAGGGACTCCCCAAATATACAGATATTACGGCAGAAGCACCAACGAGTGACGAAAATGAGAGGAAAAAAAGTATATTGGCTCATACGAAGGGCTTTCTCCTTAAACTAACTAGGAAAAAAACAGGAAGCCGATCCATAAGCGGATGTGTAGAAGTCCCATCCGGATCAATAACCAAAGATACAATTTCTTTCAGGTCCTCGAAAGCTCCGCAAAAACAAAGACCATCCCTAGCAAGACTGGGAAAAGGACATATCGGACTAGCAAAAATACAGATGACAAAATTTTCATTCCCAAAAACAGAGCCAATTCGCATAAATGAACTACTAAGCATAGATACTGGCAAGCTCCCACTAAAAAAGAGACAAATAATCTATAGAAGCAAAATTTATGCCAGAGGCAGCTATTATGGGATCAGGGGCTCGGTAGCTTATGGATCTAAAGGACAATACGTAACCTACATAAAAAGCCGTAGCTACTCAAGAGACATAGCAATCATACCCACAATAATATCGACTATTGCAAATAAAAGGCGAAAGATAACTGCCCAAGACATAACATACAAGTTGATGGCAGGAAAAAGAAGGATGCTTCTACTAGTTGTGTTTGACTGCAGCGAGAGTATGCAGCCCTACATACTAGTTCTCCTAAAAACACTGTCAAGGTTTCACAGGATAGCTTGGAAAATGAGAAATCTTATCGGGCTTATAGCAGTTCATGGCCAAAAATCGAAAGTGCTCGTATATCCAACCACAAATATAAACAAGCTTATTGGGGGAGTACTAAAACTAGAATTTAGCGGAAAAACACCCTTAGCAGAGGGACTACTTAGGGCGTATAGACTTATTACCTCAATGAAAATAAGATATCCCGATGTTATCCCAAGGATCCTACTTTTTTCGGATGGTATCGCTAATGTGGAGTTAGAAAGACCAATATATACTTACTACCGAGAAGTACTAATATCTCCAGCACAGGCGGATGTCTTATCAGTCGCAAGAATGCTGGGAATAAAGAAGATAAAGGTTGTTGTTGTGAATCCTTGGCATATGAAGGAGTGGACAAGCAAAATGTTTGTATCGCCAACAAATCTCTTGATTGCTCTCGCGAAAATGTCGGGAGGCGTATACTTGGGTTTCGATATGGAAGACTTACACATGTATAGGGGCTCAAGAGACATGATAGAAGCCCTAGACGAAGAAGCGGTAGAAAAAATAGCACACGAAATACTGGATGCTATATTCGAGTCACTACTAAAGCTCTAACAATAATAAAGAACAAAAACCGAAATTATAAAGTTAGGTCACCTATATTGCTTTATCTACGACACATTGAATAATATTATCGCAGTTAACTTAAGCGCTGAACTTACAAAAAACACTGCTATTCCTCTCATAGATACAGTTTAGGGTTTTTCTGCACTCAGCTTTACAAATCTATTTGCATTAAATTTTCTAAAATTTTCTATCTGGCAAGCAGTTGCCACTAACTACTTTTTTCGAGCCGACAATATTTTTAGTGGTATTGGTGTTGTTATTCCAAGACTTAGAATCATGAATAATAGGTTGTATTCGATAGTGTCAAAAAGCTCTAGCAACTCTCTATGACCCATAGCATATATGATTATTGATCCCGCGAATATCAATATAGCCCCTAATATCAATGCCCCTAGAGCTAAGATCACCCCCACATAGAAGTACTCATACAAGTTTTTCTTCAGCAAGGTAATAATGGCAATCCACATAACATAAAGAGCAATACCTACTGATAATATGGTCACAATCCCCATCGTCCTTATCCATGCTAATGCTGCCTCGATATTTGTCTGAGAACCAATAAATGGGTAGTATAGAAAGAGTAATCCTAGTAATAGGCTCGAGATAAGAAAAAGAAAAGAAGTAATAGTGTCAAGGAGTTTACTGCTCAATGAGTTCACCCTCATGGGAAAATTTTGCTTACCGCCTTTGACCTCCTCCCCGCAATGAATTGGAGAAATCCTAAGGTTCCCCGTGGGGAGATTTGGCCACTCTCTCTGAGCTCATATCATCGCATTGGTAGAGTGGCCTGGGGTGGGCCATCACCCCATTAGGGCTACCCCGCCGAGAGACAAGGCTCACCCGTATCTTTTCCTCTTTTCCACTCCTATGTGCCCGCTTTCTCGCCATTTTTCTCTTCTGCAGCTTCATCATCCCCATATATTTTGTGGCTTATTTTGTTTTTTTTAAATTTTGCGTTTCCCACCACCCAGCCCCCGCCCTCCCAC
>JAUQYS020000043.1:0-3095 GCA_030587585.2 Candidatus Njordarchaeota archaeon | reverse complement strand
CTATTTGTATACCTTTCTCCTTCTGAGAATCCGCGCTTCTAATATCTCTATTTGTCAGTATACTTAAAACCGCTACTAATTGTTCCTGATGCTTTCCCATTCCGCCAAGATTCTTGTCGATCACTATCCTGGAAACATTATCTAACATCGACGACAATAGAAAATATATTAGTCTCGCATAGAAAACTGTTTTTTGCTTGGGATATGCAGCTGGTTTTTTCATAAGGGATCTATAAGCTTTAAGAAACCACTTTTCTCTAAAAATCTCAGCGTGTGGAATTGTTAAATTTGTTTCTCCTCGCTCCGCTATTATGCTCAACAATAAGCAACGATCTAATAGTACTCTCAAAATAGGTTTTACAATAAGATTTTCTACTTCTTCGTTTCCCAGATTATGTTTTTTGGCTACCACATTTAGAACATATGAAAACTTTGCCTCAGAAATTTCATAGCGAGCACCAAAATTTCTAAGTATCGATCTATACGAACTTATTAAATAACGATGTACTGAGTCTAAACTAGCCGTGTCCATCACAACAATGCCTATGGAAACTATATTTTTACGCATAGATTCATCCACGTACGCTATCGCCATTTGTCAAATACCCTACAAATGTTTGGATAAACATTAGTATTATATAAAATAAAATACTCTATGTTATTATAGAGTGTCTCTAGAGGACTATGTCCAACAGAGACACAATGCCAACCCCCCGCGGGAAATAGAGTGTCTCTAGAGGACTATGTCCAACAGAGACACAATGCCAACCCCCCGCGGGACTTCTCTACTATTGAA
Source organism: Candidatus Njordarchaeota archaeon (assembly GCA_030587585.2). Taxonomy (GTDB): domain Archaea; phylum Asgardarchaeota; class Njordarchaeia; order Njordarchaeales; family Panguiarchaeaceae; genus Panguiarchaeum. Next base: position 2,299 of record JAUQYS020000043.1, on the reverse strand, counting down.
TTATATCGATATGAACTGAGCTCCGTCAGTCTATGTTAACGGGTATTTCTTCGACGAAGTATATTGTGTTGTTGTCGAATACATATTTTAGGGCTCTGAATCTTACAGTATTTTTGGCGTGTCTAGCTGCTTCATAGAATTTTATGTCTATTTCTTTTGCGATTTTTACTTGTTTTGGTCGTGAAGAAAAAACCAAGAAAATAATATATGCTGACTTGTTGTTTTTCTTAGTATACTGTTCTAGGTGTTCTATATGCTTTAAGCCACGGGTTGTTGGGGCATCTGGAAAAGAACAACAGTCATTTCTTATCCACGTGCATCCTTTTATTTCTATTAGACTGTTCCCGATCATGAAGTCTATTCTCGACTTATCGATCTTTACTTCTTTTCTTATTTGGCCATGAAAACCTAGGGGCACCTTTTTTATTGTCTGCTCAAAAATTTTTGAGTGATATCCCGAGTGAGAAAAAATCCATTCTCCATCACTCCAAAATGCTATTAAATCAAACCTAGTTTTCCTATTAGCATTTCTAGACTCCAACAATAAAATTCTAGTGTTCGGCCTCAACAATGGGACACGTCCAGGATCATGTATATGTATAAGATGCTCACAACGTCCGATATATGCCCTGCCAAGAAATCTGCCTATTCTTTCTCTCAGCATACCCTCCAATATTCTCGAATCAGGAAAATAAAAAACTGGTATCATTAACACACCACAACAATACTCCATCTATCTCCATTAAATTTTAGATTCGATATAAAAAATACTATTCATTTATTAGACATATTATTGTTTCTCCTTTCTAAAGATCCTCGGAAGATTCCGAATATCCTTCCCTTTTATTATCCGTCTCGGCTTGAATCCCATCACTATTCCACGACCAAACGAAATTTCATAAAAATCTATATCCTGAAAAAACATCCACATGATCGCCATCAATTCGGCTAGGCCCCAAAAAAATACATTGACAGCAGCTTTTTCTTTCGGGTTTATTATATCTACAAATACCCTCCTAAACGTACCTCGTATAAAGTTGTATCCAGCATGAATCGATACTATCGCACTATTTTCATCAATTTTTTCTGAGAGAAACGTCTTATAGCCACTTTTAAAGAATATGGAAAACCTCCTATCAGCCTCCTCAACCAGAAACAGACCATCATCAACCAAACTTTCGCTAACCGCCAACTGCAATCTAATCATTTCCCACGGATCAAAATGAGGAGATGAAAGCCCATACAAAAGAGCAATATCAAATTTCTTGCCAAGATTATTAACATTTTTGGCATCTATTTTTGCATAATCAATACGCTCCCCGATAACTTGTTTTCCCCACTCAGCACCAATTTTTAGGTCGTTTTCCCTTATATCTGTAATCGTCAAGTTTACGTCAGCAACATCTAGCAATGCCCTTGCTAATGCAACTCCACCAATACCAGTTCCCGCACATATTTCTAGAATATCTATTTTTTCTTTTTCTGTTTGCCTCTGAACCCACTCATGTCCTACCACATTTTCAAACAACACTAAAGCTTCCCTATATCTCCTCTTCGAGCGCTCAGAATACGGATACAGAGGCCAAATATTCATAGCATATAACTTCCCTATATCTCCTTCAGCCATTAGTAACCCCTAAAATATCTAGCCTTCTTATAGTTCATCTGTGAAAAATAAAAAAATTTATTAAGGCAGACAAACACCGAAATTAGAAAAAATATAAAAATGCACAGCATGGTTTACTCGCACAATATGTTAGAAGGTCAAAAAAAAGGAAAAATGAAAAAAAGAATCTTTATTTTCTTTTTCTTATTGTTCGTATTAAAATATTTAAAAGGTACACCGCCACACCGATTATAAGGCCGATTGGGATCCACATTTTTATTTCTGACCAGAAGATTAGTTCTTTGGATTCGGTAAGATGTTTGGATTCTTCTATGGAGAGAGATATTTCTTTTTCGTATCCGTTTGGTATTAATAATACATATGCTTTTCCTGCACGTTTTATTGCTACTTCCTGACGGGCTTCTGGATACAGATATAGGCTTAGTCCGTATATCGCGGATGTGCCTTTTTCGGTAATTAGATAGATGAGCGCTCTTGTATTTAGCGATTTCAAATATATATTTGCTGTATGTTCTGGTAACTCTACTTCTAATAATTTCATTATTCTATCGGCATCAAATTCACTAGAACTTGAAGAGCTTATGCCGGTAGCATTAAATTTGAAATATGCTTTTCTTGGATATTTAAATAGAAGAACGACCTCCTCTGTTCCCATTATTGGCATAAACGCAG
>JAUQYS020000014.1:0-7799 GCA_030587585.2 Candidatus Njordarchaeota archaeon | reverse complement strand
TATACCACCAATCTTCACGTCTCTTCCCTCCACTACTATCAATTAAAGCAAGAAATTTTTAAAATAAAACATACAATATATTCCAAATAGCCAGCCCATATTAGCAAAGATCCCTATTCTATGGGGCACATGTCAGGATAACCTTGCCTAAGTCCCTTACCAGCATACTTTTCTAAATATCGGGGATCCTTTATCATATATATCAAGTTTCTTGCGTGTTTTTTAGCCCGATCCTCAGCAATTTTTTTTAAAATTTTATCATCAGTAGCCTCATCCTCGTGTACTGTAACATCTATCACTATACTATCGTCTATAATTTGAACCATAATCAGCCCTAAGGAAGACACAACATAGCTTAGCTTATCCACAAGATTTTTTCCGACCCATCCTAAAGTAATTACGCCATCACAATTTTCTGATTTTATAAGACGATGTGCTGCGCCTGGAAGATCTTTTATGCCTGGAACAGTAATTCTTACGGTCTCAGCGCTGGGCTCTATTTTTTTTATCTCCTGAATAACAATCTTAGCCATATCCACTCGCGAAAAAGTCGTATCAACTACGCCTATCTTAAGTTTTTTCATTCTTTCCCCCCAAAAATCTTTCTATATTCTTGTATTATCCACATACCCTTCAAAAGTATATATCCATTTTCTTCAGCATAGAGCCTAGCTTGTTCTATTGGCAACGAATATCCATCGTCTCCTAACATTTCTGCTAAAACTACGCATGGCGTTAATTTTCCTAGCATAGCCAGAGCTATAGCTAGCTCAGTATGGCCCTTTCGTTCTAGCACTATATTTTTCGCTGGTCTAAGAAGAAAAACATGTCCGGGGGACCTAAACTCATTTAGGAAAGCGTCATAGAATTTTTTATCATCAATATTATTAGACCAATACTCACGACATAATAGCCCTAGTCTCGAGATAGTCAGAGCCCTGTCCCTATCAGTAATTCCCGTAAAAGTATTAACGTGATTTATAGTTATAGAAAATGCAGACTTTTCGTCATAAGGCAGCGGTTTGGTATATAGGCTCGCGAGTCTAGAAGAATATAGTGAAAGCATCTCCCTCAGATATGGTAAACCCAGAACATCTGCTATTCTAGGATGCATGGACACACAAATAAGCCCACCAGCATCCTTCCTTAATACCTGTACTTTCTTATAATCAACAGTCTCAGCCAGAAAGAATATATCTGTTTCTCTTTCTCTACTATCTGAATCAAAAACCAAGACAGGGCGTCCTTTTTTTAAATCTTTTGTCGCATCAAAAATAATATTACTATCATACTCACTCATAAAAATTCTCCACCATAAGTTTTCTCGTTAACAAAAAGAGAATAAATATTCATTTAGCAACAATGTATATATACGCAAAAATAAGATTAAAAAAAATTATTTCTACGATCACAAGGTGAAAATTATGGCCAAAGTAAAAATCGACCCAGATAAATGTATAGCTTGCGGTGTGTGCATGTCTCTTTGTCCCGATGTATTCGTTGCTGGTGATGACGGAAAATCTCAGCTTGCAGAACAATTTAGAAAGGACTCTCCCCATGAGGGAGAAATACCCGAAGATTTATTAGAATGCGCTCAGAACGCCGCGGGTAGTTGCCCCAATCAGGCAATAACTATTGAATAGAATTTTTTATAACTCCTATTTTTTATTTGTCATACACTTGTTTTTCTAAAAAAATTTCTGAAATCATATAGATAGATTAATAATCCAATATTATCATTTTTCCCTAGTTAACAATAACATCAAATATCCTATGCAAGGAATTAGGTGATCAACGATAGCAGCCCGTGTGGTATATCTTAAAAGCATTGTCCTTGGAGATGCTGCTGTTGGAAAAACAAGCCTTATAAAACGTTTCGCTGAGGGGCGATTTGAGAAAAGCTACAAGGCAACAATAGGAGCGGATGTTTATATCACTAATTACTTTATCCCCCCTGATATTCAGTCTAAAATAGCAATCTGGGACTTAGCGGGACAACAGCAGTTTAAGTATCTCATCCAAACAATGGATGGGTACTTTCATAAGGCAAGGATCGTCCTTTTAGTATATGATATTACTCGTGCATATACTTTTAATTCTATTCCTGAGTGGTACGCTCTTGCTATAAACAAGGGTCTGAATCCAAATGAAGTGATTTTTATATTGGTGGAGAATAAAGTTGATCTTGAAGATTATCGAGAGGTTCCTCCCGATGCTGGAGATGAATTGGTTAAAAAGTTAAATCTGCATGGATTCGTAAAAACGTCTGCCTTAACTGGATATAATGTGGAGGTGGCTTTTAAAGAAGCTGTTACTAAGCTAGTCAAATTGCTTATAGAGCGAATAAAGAAACGACATTGATTTGCTAAATTACTCTTTCTTTTTCGAGTTTTCCCAACACTTTCCATACAATGTCCCTTACTTTTTTACGAGCATTAATATTTCCATATATTTCACGTGCAACAGCCCTTAGACTTTTCTTTTCTAATAACATACCTAAAACATTTTTTTCTAGTTCTGTCAAATTTATTTTGTCAATATTTTTTAGGGCTATCTCCGCTACTTCTATAGCTGTTTTACCTCGATATCTTCTCTCCTCAGGCTGATTCATATGCTCTGTGACTCGGAATTTAATTATTGTTACTCTCTCATGTTCTTTTATATTGGGATATATTTTTTTCAGCTCCTTTTTTAGATCGTCTTTATTCTTAAATCCATCCAATCTGGCGTCATCATCCGTTAGTTCTCTCAGCTTCTTAGTTTTAACATCGACAACTTTAGCTCGCGCTATTATTTTTCCACCAGCATGAATCAGTATGTCCCGCGATAGTACTTTTATTCTTCCACGCCTTATCGTTGTTACCTTATTTCCATTTAAAATTTTTTCCGCATACTTTCCCTTAAGCATTAGATGCTTTCCTATGAAGGACTTTTTGTTCCGATTCATCATTGTCGCCGCCAATATAAAAAATAGTATTCTAAGGATTTTTTACATAATATGAAGAGTTAAATAGGTTTATTCGATAGCTCTAGCCTCGGCACTTGATACATTTTATCAAAAATGTTTTATGCTATTCTGCTGTCTAATAAATCTTTTAAAGACTCTTTTCTATTGTTATATTTTTGACCTAGTATTTTTTTATAGCTACTAAGCAAAGGACGGGTAGTACCAATGAACAAGTATATCATAATACTATTGATCTCAACGCTATTTATACCTCTAGTTCAGAGTACTATATCAATACCAGATACGAAAAGTACTTTTAATGTAAAGTTTGATTTCAGTATTCCTATTACGATTCTTAATATTTCGAATGAGACTGGTTACACTAATAATATGAAAGATTTTGTTGTTGTGAGAAACTTAGGAGACACACAGGTTCAGGTTAAGTTCTCGTTTAGCGCTACTCCCGCAAATCCAAATATAACGTGTACGTTTTCTAAAAATGATATAATATTGGATCCCGGACAGGACGATCTTGTATATGTCAATATTAGCATTTCTCCGGGTACTGTTTCTGGCAAGTATAAAATCACTATTTATAGTCGAGCATATCCATATCCCATTCCCGAGACAAATCCTATCTATTTTGCTCAAGAATATAGTTTTACTGCAATTGTAAGTGGCAAAGCTTATAGATTAGATATCAAGGTTCGCCAGCCAGATGGAACACCTGTTCAGGGTCTTGTTAGGATAGCATACATATATGAAGATACCCTAAATTTCATTTATCAAGATATAGGCTCTGATCTTTATTTCTTTGTCGTTCAGGGCGAATATTTGATCGAGGTATACTTCGGTGGAACAAAAAGAGAAGAAAGAAGAATATATGTCGCAAATAATACTACTGTTACGATCCAATTCTCATTAATAAAACTAGAAGACATAGAAGTATTATCCCAACCGAGAAGCAAAACAGATACATTAGTTTTTAGGTTTACCTTAATCAATGATGATCCTCTTACATATAAAAGGATAATCAAAGTTATGGCGAATCTTATATCTCCCGAGAATGGAAGCGTTATCTTAGGCGATGTAGAAATTGCTGAGCTTACGATCCGTAGTACTATGGTTGAGTCACTAGTGGGGGTGCTACCTCCACCAACGGGAAACTGGACTAATAACACGTACATATTACAATTAATCGCAATAGACGTAAAGAACACCAATAAGACAACAGTAATGGCCAATGTATCATCCGAGATAGAAGTTATTGTAATAGAAAAATTTGCTAGAATCGAAGAAAAATATACTCCGCTTTTCCCTTTCATATTAGCCGCTCTTATCGCAGGACTTGTAGGTTTTCTCGCTGCGAAAGGAACAACAAGAGTAATAAAGCCCGTAAGTAGAGCACCATTTAAGATAAGAAGATTTGGAGTCATAGCGCGTGGTTCGCTTATTGGTTTTTATGATTTTTCTAAAAGAGTTGCCATGATCATGAGCGATATAGATAGAGCTTTTCCATCTCTTATAGCTCTAATTAGAAGTATGGAGTCGCTACATCCTACTAGTTGGGTTTTAGAGGAGCCCGTGCCTTTGGCTTGGAATATAGGGAAAGAAAAATTTTTAATTTTTCCTATTGATAACGAATTTTCTATTATAGTTTCTACCGATCCGCGAGTTAACGAAAGAGATATGAAAATAATAAGACATCTAATGCATATCTCTCTATACGTCAAGAAGATACACTCCGAAGCCAAACTAACATATGATTACATCATGAAACATCAGCGTGAATATAGATTTTATATTCGAAGAATGGCAGAATATATTTCTTCTATGAAGCTATCAATATAAAAATAACTTAGGAAAAAACTTATTTTGCCTATAAGATTTAGGGGACATAAATTGCTTTGGTTTATCATAACGACTTGGAACTGTAATCTAAACTGTATATACTGCGGCAATGAACCAGCACCATATGGAGAACCCCAATATATAAGATATGATATTGAACGCTTGAAATCCTTTATATCGCAAGACGATGATCCTATAATCGCGTTTTATGGTGGTGAGCCCTTAATAGCCATAAGCTATATTTCCTTAATACTTGATCTTATCCCATCTAAAGCCTATATCTTGCAAACTAATGGGACTTTAATCCATCAAATTTTGCCACAAATACTAAAGAAATTCGATACAATATTGGTAAGCATTGATGGCCAAAAAAATATAACTGACTATTATCGCGGCGCAGGCGTATATGATACAGTCATCAAAAATGTTGAGCACCTCAGAAACATAGAATTCAAAGGAGATATCATAGCACGAATGACAATATCTGGAGAAAGTAACATATATCGAGACGTTACCCATCTAATAAATCTCAATCTTTTTGATCATATCCATTGGCAGCTCGATGTCTTTTTTGATGCGCCTCCACACAGATACCAAAATTTTGATTCATGGCTGAGACAGTATAATAGAGGCATAAAGAAGCTCTATGAGCTCTGGTTATCCAACCTCAAAAAGGGCAAAATACTTGGTTTGGTACCTTTCCAAGGAATTCTTAAGATACTCATGAAAAAGGAAAAAAGATATCCTCCTTGTGGCGCTGGATTCGATTCTTTTTCTATATCAACCTCTGGCAAAATTTTTGCTTGCCCTATATCCCCTAGTGACGAATTCTACATTGGGAACATCTTTGAAAGCAGTCCATCTGACCTTATTGGCAAAATAAAAATCGGAGAACCATGCACATCGTGCAACTATTTAGACGTATGTGGAGGTAGATGTCTATATGCCAATAAAACTATGCTATGGGGCGAAAAAATGTTTGAAAAAGTATGTAGCGCGACAAAATTTTTGATAGATATGATCAAAGAGTCTATTCCCACAGTAGATAATCTAGTAGTCGATGGCGTTGTATCATGGGATAAAATTTTGTATCCAAAGTATAATAATACGACTGAAATAATTCCCTAAAGAATTATTTTTGGGATCTCCATATCTCTAAATTTTTTTGTTTTAGCTCTTATTCTTATGGGAATCAGGTGTGACCCATCACAAGATGGAGCATGCATACCAAACCCTTCTCTGCATGTAGCAACAGATACACCACGATCTATTGCTCTTTGAATAATTGGCATCAATAAGCTTTTTCTCTTATCAGCAGGCAAATATCGATAGTTACTTATTTTTGGACTTTCTTTAGAATACAATCTGTTTAGTTTGTTTTCTAGATCTGGAAAAGCATTAGTAAGCCTCCTTAAGCTGTCAGGTCTGGCCTTGTATGTTGAGGTTACTATATGTTTTGCTCCTAAATTCACTACAATATCTACGAGGTCTTTAAGCGTTCCTAGATCATCATTAATATATGGAATTATTGGATCAATCCTGACGCCAAACGGCACCTTATTATTTCCTAAAATCTCTAGCATCTTTAGTCTCGCGCTAGGTCGAGGAGCATACGGTTCTATAATACTAGCTAATGAATCATCCAATGTTGTTATAGTGACCATAACCGCCACGTTACCTTGTGATATTATATCAATGTCCCTTTGCAGAATTGTCCCCTTCGTTGTTATCAATATTTTTGCTGCTTTGGGAACCATAATCTCTAAGGCTCGTCTAGTTAAAATAAATTTACCTTCCTCTGGCGTATATGGATCGGAGGACGTACTCATGTTTATCGGTAAGCTTAGGTCTATTTTTCTTAGGTCAGCAATCAATTTCTGGATAAAATCTTTTTTTGGTTTAGCTTTCCTTGCTTTTATGTAGCTAGTAACATAGCAATATAGACATTTATGAGAACATCCAGTGTAGGGCTGAAGCGAATATTTTGGCGGGCACGTACATAGACTACTTTTCCAAGGATCAAATCTCTTAACTACATACATATGTCTTTTTCACTTTATGAAAATGTGTTTTCCCTCGAATATATACACTAGTCTCGACCCTATCTTTGCGGCAAGATCACCTATTCTCTCCAGATAGCCTATAACGTATAAAAGATTAGCATATGTTTCGACATTGTTTCCGTTAGATAGAAATTCTATTATCTGTTTTTTGCATTCTAGAAATAATTCATCTATTTCGTCGTCTATGCCCTCAAGATTTTGCTTTAACTCCTCAACATCCTCTTCCTTCATAGCATCCTCAGATATTTCTATCATCGTTATTACTTTTTTTGTCATCCACGTTAATTTTTCGGCTATATTCGATTTGACTACTTCTGGAACTATGATATTTAATCTGCATATTTTTTCGAGAAGGTCGCATATTCTCTCAAAAATCGCTGATATCTCCATAAGCATTATTATCTCACGAAGAGGCTTGCCCTTCATACAACGCTTATTCAGATAATCTATTGCTGTATCGATCACATCAAGATTTGTCTTGTCGCTTATTTCCTCTATTTCTAGTACCTTTTTACAGTTCTCTTCTGCCTTATCAAACAAGTATTTTACAGTATACCAAAGACTTTGTTTTGTTAGACTAGAGAGCTCTAATATTTTTTTTCTGATCTCTTCCCTTATGTCTTTTTTAAATAGCACATCAAAACACCAGATATTTTTGAAATATTACGAATAGCTCAATAAAAATATTGAAAAAATAACATAATTGCAAGATATATTACACTAAAGATTTACGCCTAGCTAGTCTTGGAAACGGTATCGTATCTCTCACGTGTTCCAACTTCAACAACCACATTATTGCTCGTTCTATACCTAAACCAAAGCCCGAATGCGGAACTGAGCCATATCTTCTAAGATCAAGATACCAATAATAATTCTCTGGGTCAAAGCCTTCTTTTTTTATTCTATTGATCAAAACATCTATTTTTTCTTCCCTTTGA
>JAUQYS020000004.1:0-3702 GCA_030587585.2 Candidatus Njordarchaeota archaeon | reverse complement strand
ATGTTCGGCTAGCAGTATTCTTGCTGATTCGAATGGGTCTACGCCTTGTATCCATGATCTTAGTGCGTGGTATATGAATGGATCCCTAAAATAGTATTTTCTCTCTTTTCTCGGTATTATGCTCTTCTTCTGTGGATCCATAAATGGTATTTGTGTTATTACGTAGGATGCCTGTAGAGCGCTTATATAGTCCGATAATCTTGTTGTACTTCTTATGTCTGTTCCAGATTTTATTTTTTCTAGGCTTATTGGGGTTGTTAGAGTATCTATAAGCTTTTTTATTACCTGGTCAATTTTATATGGGTCGTATCCTTCTCTTTCTAGGTCTCTTCTTACTAGTGTTATAAACATGTTATAGATACTGCTCGGTATTTTATTCTTCTTCAAGTATTTATCCATAGAGAGAGGATATCCTCCCGTCAAAATGTATTTGTCTAGGGCCTGTTCTATTTCTTCCCAATATGTTAATAGCTTTCTTATTTCTGGGGGAAGTTCTCCCCTTAATATTTTTGCTATTAGTATTCTTCGTTTTAGTTCATTGCTAAGCCACTTTGGTAAGCTTTTGACAAGAAACCATATCGCATCGCTAAATCTCATCGGCAGGACAACTCTGTCTGTTTCGATGCCTTTGATTTCGCCTTTTCTCCCAGCAAGATATGATGATGCTCTAGCTAAGTCCAAGGAACTAGACCCTGTCGAGATTATTGTCGCATTGTTCAGTAGGCCTATGTCTAAAAAATATTTAATTGAGATGTACCAGTCTTTTATATGGGTTACCTCATCTAGAAATATCCATTTTTTTCCATTGCTTGATCTGAGAAAATTTCTTAATGCTGCTTCTAGCTCTTTCCTGCTGGAGAACGCCTCACAATGTAAATACAATATTGAGTATGGGTCTATTCCCTCTTTAAGTAGATCCCTTATTTTTAGTATAATTCCCGTGCTTTTCCCAACCTGTCGTGGTCCTTTGATGATGTATATTACTCTATTCCCCCAACTAACATCAAAAGATGAACAGACCCATTTAATTTTAGAATCTAGCCAAGTTTTTACGTAGAAATTTCGATCTATACTACTTTTATCCCGCCACCAAGGATTCTGTTCATTGAGTATTTGCCATACACTCATACTGAATAGCCTTTATAAATTACTATCCACTAACATAAAATAAAAAAATATAAAATATTTTTGTTCTGATAGAAATTTTTATATCTTCCAGAATTAGGCATAATAGGCATTAATAATCAGTGTCTCAGCTTAGAATTTATTTATAATTTTATGAAAATTTTTTATTTTTTGTTTGGTGATTTCTATGTCCACACCCGATCTCGAAAAACTGAGAAAAAAACGGGAAATCCTAGCCAAGGTAAAAAGTAGAAAAATAGACATAATCACCGGTCCAGATCTACATTGTGCCAATTGGCAAATAGAAGGAGCTCTCAGAATGCTCTTTAATGTCCTTTGCCCAGAAGTCGCAAAAGATCCACAGAATCTTATTGTCTACGGTGGAACAGGGAAAGCGGCGAGAAACTGGGAGGCATTAGAAGTTATAGTCGAAACCCTCCTCGAAATGCAGCCTGATGAAACACTACTCATTCAGAGCGGAAAACCTGTGGGAGTTTTCAAGACTCATGAATATGCGCCGAGAATATTATTTGCTAATTCTCTAATTGTTCCACGCTGGGCAACTTGGGACTATTTTCTCGAATTAGAGCAGAAAGGGCTCATCATGTTTGGACAAATGACGGCAGGCTGCTGGAATTATATTGGTCATCAAGGAATAATTCAAGGAACATTCGAGACATTAGCTAGAGCTGCTGAGCCCTTTGGTGGAACGTTGCGGGGGAGACTTGTCCTGTCTGCGGGTCTTGGAGAAATGGGTGGAGCACAGCCATTAGCTGTTGTGATGAATGATGGTGTTGGATTATTTGCTGAGATCAGAAAAGAGGCCATTGAGAGATGTATTGAGCACGGATACTTAATGGAAAAGACTGAGGATATTGGCGAAGCAATAGAAATAGTAAAGAATGCGGTTAGTGAGGGACAACCTATGAGTGTTGGTGTATTAGCAAATGCTGTGGATCTATATGAGGAGCTTTTGAATAGAGGAATTAAGCCAGATTTAATGACCGATCAAACAGCGGCCCATGATCTTCTAAGAGGATATTATCCTGCTGGCCTAAGTCGCGAAGAGGCTGATAAGCTTAGAGAATCTGATCCGAAGGAATATATTAGTTTGGCTAAGAAAAGCGTTGTTAGGCATGTAAAAGCTATGGTTGGTTTTCATAAAAGAGGAACAATCGTTTTTGAATATGGCAATGGTATAAGACAGGCTGCGTATGATGCGGGATATAGAGAGGCATTCGCTTTTCCTGGCTTCGTTAAGAAATATGTTAGACCTTACCTCTGTCAGGGAAGAGGACCATTTAGATTCACATCGTTGGTAGCAGATCCGGAGGACATTCACAAGCTAGACAAAGTAATAAAGGAGGAATTTAAAGATGATAAGATTCTCGTTAGATGGATAGAAATGGCCGAAAAGTTTGTTCCGTTTCAAGGGCTCCCCGCGAGGGTGTGTTGGCTGGGATATGGCCAGAGGGCGAGGCTAGGAAAAATAATAAATGAGATGGTAAGAAAAGGAGAGTTATCGGGCCCAATATGGATTGGAAGAGATCACTTGGACTCTGGTTCTGTGGCATCCCCTACGAGGGAAACTGAGGGTATGAAGGATGGGAGCGATGCGATAGCGGATTGGCCTATATTAAATGCATTGTTGAATGCGATCTCTGGAGCATCGTGGGTTGCTGTTCATCATGGTGGTGGTGTAGGGATGGGTCTATCGATACATGCGGGGATGTCTCTTGTTTGTGATGGTAGGTCAGAAATGGATAAGAGAGTAATAAGAGTCCTTACATGTGATCCTGGAACAGGTATTGTTCGTCATGCTGATGCTGGATATGAGGAGGCTATAGAGATCGCCAAAAAGAAGAAGGTTTGGCATCCTATGATTAAGGAAACGTGGCCCGAAGATAGAAGAAAGGAAATAGAGGAAATAAAGAAGAACTTATAATTTTTATTTTTTTAGGAGGATATTGTCAATTATTATTTTTGCCAAAATCTTATGTAGGTTTTTGTTGACAAATTGTTGTTCTGTCTCCTTGGCTATAAGCTTGGCTATGTGTTCTTCTATTTCTTTTCGCTTTGATAGGTCCCGCTTTAGTTCCTCTAGGAGTTCTCTGTATCTTGCAGAATCAACTATGGGATAATCGATATACCTATTAATGTATTCCTTAATTTTGAGAAGCACGTCTTCTGGTTTTGCGGAGTTAATATCGATGCCATATTTTTCTTTTAGATGTGGTGCCCATATGGATGATTCTCTTTTTGCTGTTTCTACAGCGTCGGATGCATGCGCAACATTTACTCCTCCCATTATTCCATATAGGGCTCTTATTGTGTTTGGTGCCTCTTTTATGGCCTTTTCGGGGAGAGTTGGCCCCAAAATTTCCCTTATTTTTTTTACGTTTTCCTCTTTTGTGCGTATAATAGAGAATAGTATAGGGCTGGAAGCGATATAGTTTACTAGCCAATCGTAGAAGAATTTTCCTTTGTGTTCTACATAGTGTTGATTTGCTAAGAAATCTTTGTCTGCGTAGATCTCCTCAAAACAAAGAAACTCTAAATCTGGGATCTTCTCTATGA
>JAUQYS020000414.1:0-11683 GCA_030587585.2 Candidatus Njordarchaeota archaeon | reverse complement strand
CTAAACCAAGGATATAAGCGAATAAAAATTAAAATCACACCAGGATGGGATATAAACATTCTAAAAGAAATCCGTGAAACTTACCCAAAAATAATGCTAATGGCAGACGCAAACGGTGCATATACTCTCAACGATCTAAAAATACTAATGCAGCTCGATACATTCAACCTACTCATGATAGAACAACCACTTCACTATGAAGACTTGGTTGACCACGCGGCACTACAAACATATCTCAAAACACCCATCTGCTTAGATGAAAGCATAAAATCTATCCACTCCGCAAAGATAGCCATAAAACTAAAAAGCTGCAAAATTATAAACATAAAACCTCCAAGAGTTGGAGGTATAATAGAGAGCATAAAAATCCATGATCTCTCCGTCGAAAACAATATCGGGCTCTGGATTGGTGGAATGCTCGAAACGGGCATAGGAAAAACCCATCTCTTACATATAGCGTCTCTGCCAGGAATAAATTACCCATCAGATATATCTGATTATACAAGATATTGGAAAGAAGATATCATCGACAAACCACTAAAATTGGATAAAGATAGCACAATACCAATTCCTCAAGACAAAGGATTAGGAGTACATCCCGACCCAGACCTAATAGAGAAATACCAAAATAAAGTCTGGACATACAAAGCAACATAACATTCATCCTACACGCACTTCACTACAGATTTTTCACATATATAAAAATATATATCTTCTCTTCTATGTATATAGATAAATATTTATCGCGCTAAATACATTTATATCTTCATAGGGATTCATATGACATCTGGAAACAAAACAATGGCCCAAATCAGTAGAAGAGGAAAAGTTTTCGTCATAAAGGATCGTTGTAAGGGATGCGGACTCTGCATATCTATGTGTCCTACAGGAGTTCTTAAGCTTTCTAAGGATATAAATAGAGAGGGATATCATTATCCAGAAGTTCATGAAGAACCACCCAAAAAAGTATGTGTTAATTGTGGGACATGTATGCTAATATGTCCCGACTTCGCGATATACACAAAACCCTACAAAAACAACGAACACAATAATCAAAAAATTAAAATCGCAGTAAGTCGACCTACTTCTTAAATTATTGAGAAGAAATCAAATTCCCCACTAAAAAAGAGAAATTCATGCATCTAAGAAAAATTAATCAAAAACGCTTAAGAATATCTGGTATCTCATGCGGGAATTTCGCTATTTCTATTCCCGCTTCTTGAAATGCCCTAATTTTTGTTTCTGGTTTTCCTTTTGTTCCTAGTATTATCGCTCCAGCATGGCCAAATGATACTCCTTCACGCCGTATTGTTGAACCAGCTATATATCCAACAATTGGTTTCGTTATTTCTCCTTTCTTGACAAGCTCTGCGGCCTCTTCCTCCTCAGTACCACCTATTTCTCCTATAATAACTATCTTCTTCGTTTCTGGATCATCTTCCAACAATTTCAAAGCTCCTGGTATTGTAAGTCCACGGATAGGATCTCCCCCGATACCAATAACAACACTTTGGCCTACACCTGCCATTGAGCAAACATGAGCTATTTCATATGTTAGCGTTCCGCTTCTAGATATTATCGCTACATCTCCTTTTTTGAATATATGTCCTGGCATTATGCCTATTTTAGATTCGCTTGGCACGATGATGCCAGGGCAGTTTGGTCCAATTACTGTTGTTCCTTTCTTATGTGCTTTGTTAACGATTTTCATTGTGTCCCACACAGGTATGCCCTCAGTTATTATGACCACCAATTTCAGTCCCGCGTCGATGGCCTCATGTGCTGCTAAATAGGCAAATTTTGCTGGTACGAAAATGATACTAGCATCTATAGGATGTTCATCCATTGCACTCTTAATGCTATCGTAGACTGGTACTCCATGTACTTCTGTTCCTCCCTTACCTGGTGTCACGCCAGCTACTATTTTTGTCCCATATTCCAGCATTAATTTTGTGTGAAAGCTTCCTTCTCTTCCAGTTATTCCTTGAACTACGACTTTTGTGTCTTTATTTATTAATATTCCCATTTCATTCACCTCCTACAGCTCCTTTAGCAGCCTCAAGCATACTTATATATGCCTTAATACCGACATTTTCGAGTATTTTTCTTCCTTCATCTTCTAGCGTTCCTGTTAGCCTAACGATTAATGGTATTTTAAGATCCAAGTCTCTATACGCCTGAACTATACCTTTCGCCACTTCGTCACAACGCGTTATTCCTCCAAATATATTCATAAAAATCTTCTTAATACTAGCTATGTTGAGGAGTGTTTTAATTGCCTCAAAGACCCTTTCAGCCCTAGCGCCACCACCTATGTCAAGAAAATTAGCTGGATTACCGCCAAGGTTTCTTACAACGTCTACCGTCGCGAGTGTTAGCCCAGCACCGTTTCCGATAATTCCAACTTCTCCTTTCTCATCTATAACGACGAATGATATTCCTTTTTTCTTGGCTTTATATTCCAGAGATTCTACTCCTGCGCGCATTTCTTTGAATTTTTTGAGATATTCCTGTCTGCATTCAGAATTATCATCCATTACTACTCTAGCATCCAAAGCAATTACTTCGCCTCCCTGTGTTTCTACAAGAGGATTTATCTCCGCGAGGATAAGATCAAAATCCTTAAACACATTCCACAATTTTATGAATACTGAAACAAATTTCTTGGCCTCTTGTCCTTTTATACCAACCTTATTTAGCATCTCAAACGCTATGTAAGGTGTCATTCCCCCCTCTGGATCCAGATACCTTTTAATGAGTTTTTCTGGAAATCTCTCAGCTATTTCTTCTATTTCTATCCCCCCCTCGCTAGAGAAAATACATATAGGGCGCGCTTTTGAAAAATCTAGAAGGTATGCTATATAGTATTCACGTTTTATGTTTACTTTTTTTTCTATCAGTATTTGTGATACTTTTTTTCCTCTTATCTCCACGCCTAATAGTTCTTCAAAATTTCTTTTTAGCTCGTCCTCATTTTCAGCAAATCTTATTGCTCCTGCTTTTCCTCTCTTGCCTCCCACAATTTGGGGTTTCAATACTACGGGATACCCTATCTCCGACGCTACTCTAATGGCTTCATCCTTATCGAGCACAACCCTACCATCAGGCAATGGGAGACCTTTCTCTCTGAATAATATTTTGCCCTCAAATTCGTAAAGAAACACTGATAACGACCTCCATAACCAATGAAAAAATAAAAAACGATACTATTGAATTGATGAATATATACGGACTCTATTCCTTATATGCAGACTTCTCCAAGCTACCGGGTCGTAAAGCGTGGATATCTTTGTTCTTCTACTATTTTTGCATCTTGGGCATATTACCTTATCAGTCATTTTCGGTGTCGGTATAGTTGCACCACATTTCTCGCATACCGCTGTTACGATGCCTAACTCATCAGTATCAAGACTTATAAAGACTGGCTTAAACCAATCGATCTTAACCCTTCCTAAAACAAGATCACCTATCTTAATTATCTCACCTAGTTTTGTACACGGAAAATCAACATCACCCCTAAAGATATATGAATGCATTACTCTTGGTACACCCATTATTTTAATGCCGTTACCATTATATCTCAAGATTGTTGATACAGTTATTGTCGAGATCCTATCACCAACCGAGATAACCTGTCCCACCAATACGTCTCCAAGCATTGGTATTGCTAGATGACTATATTTGCCCTTTGTCAACATAGACCCCAATAGCTATATTTTTAAATTGCTTTATTCACAATATTAATTCGGATTGATAAATGTGTGGTTTTAATGAAAGAAAGAGAAAATATCCCTCCAAAAGCTAGGAGTAGACTTGCATGTCCATTCTGCGGAAGAGTATGGACATTATCAGGAGAAAAATCAATTTTGATTGCAGGAACTGGAAGAATAACATGTCCTGGTTGTAATAATACAATTCTAGTGAAGGCTCGCCCCCGTACGAGAAAGTATACTCTAGCAATATAGTGATATATTTGATGCCTAAAGAGGTACTATCTCTATTCTACAAAAAAATATTTTCTCTTTCACAGCTGTTCAGAGTAATTGACCCAACAACATTTCATCGCAGAGAATTTGGCTTCACGTTCACCAAAAACGGTAAAGAATTCTTCAAGAGAAATATGTCTTTTCCATCACCAGAAGATTTTCGCAAATATGTCCAATCAGAGATCCCAAATGCTATTATGGTTGGCGGTATTTATGATCCTCCGCCTCGAGGCACATCTATTACTAGGCTTAGATGGCTTGGACATGAGCTTATATTCGACTTAGATTTAACAGATTACGATGACATTCGCACATGTGGCAAAGGAAAAGAACACGTATGTAAGAAATGTTGGCCACTAATCAGAGATGCTGCTCTTTTTATTGATGAGACACTAAGAGATGATTTTGGTTTTAATAAAATTGTATGGGTATTTTCGGGCCGGCGGGGTTTGCATGCATGGATAAGAGACAAGGAAGCCATGCTTCTTGACGAGGACGCAAGAGATACAATAGTGGACTGGATGATGCCTCCTAAAGAGAGAATTATAAGACCATTTTATTGGCAACAAAGAGCTCTTAGAATCTTCGGAAACATAAAGGATATCAATTTTAAATCTATGTTGAACCCAAATATGAAACAAAAAATCTATAAGATTTGGAGAGAGCAGGTAGTAAAGCTTTTACCTAGGATAGACAGAAAAGTAACAATCGATCTAAATAGATTGTTAAGAATGCCTGGTTCTATTCATCCTTCAACTGGTCGTTTAGTGATGATCGTAAAGGATATACAGACATTCTACGTTGATGATGCACCAACGGTCTACGAATTGGTTCAGTAATGCTTCTGATTTATCTATTTTTCGCGTGCTGGAAAAACCCAATTCGCTGATAGAATAGCTTTCTTAACCTCCGAGATCAACCATTTTTCTATGATCTTTTTCTCCAAAACTTTCAAAAAATCGGAATCTATTTCTGTTCTTGTTTTCCATAGTATGAGGCCCTCGGGAGGTGCTGGAGGAATACCACTTTTGTATGGTTTTCCATTAAGAATTTCTGTTGCTGTGCTAAGACTAATTATTCTAAGTGCTACTGAAAGAATAAGAATAACTAATCTTCGAACTTGTTCCCAGTAAAATCTTTTTCCTCTAATTCTAAGATATATAAATTTATCGTCAAAATTATATTGAATCCGCAATGCCATTTGTGCAGCCTTAAAATCAATACTCGATTGTTTCTTGATAAGATAGTAATAGTTAAGCTTTATCTTCTTATTGATGTAGTCTATTATGTCATCAAAAATGCTTTTATCAATGTTAAACCTCGGCGCTATGTATAAGTATTCCTTTGATAACACCAAACTTTTGATCGGCTTATCTACCATTGTATATGCATAGATCCTGATGTCTTCTGGAAGATTCTTATTGAGATCATAAGCTATGGATTCTCTATCAATTCTAAGCCCTATGATCTGATCTAGGGCAGAAACTTTGGCATCGGTTCTAGAAGAATAATAAATTGCATATTCATACCCCATCTCCTCTAATATCCGCTGTATCGTACCTTGAATCGTAGGAACATCCGGCTGAATCTGGAATCCATGATATTTTAACCCTAAGTAGCAACATCTAAGTACGAGCACTCATTATCATCCTCACAGATCTATCCTATCCGTGTCCTCCTCATATACTATTTTAGAGAAACTTGTATGTTTTATATATCTCATAGTTTCATCGATCTGATCGATCTGAAATTTATGTGGCAAAGCAAATATTTGTTTAATCCATACCCACAAAAATTTAGGCAAAGTCAATTTTTTTCCATCATATCTGCCAGCAAGATATATTCTATATATGTGTTCCGCTATTATTTTTGGTACGTAGAGTTTTTTCTCAAATTGTGATACAAAATATGGAAAAACACAAAAATAAGTATGGGGCATTCTAACTCTTATAACATGAGGCCTCTCGTAATCAAATTTCTTGATCTTAACTTCTAGGGGCGCTATATCTCCATCAAAAACAATGGCTTTAACCCCCCCTGTACGACTCACAGTCAAAACAATTTCTTCCTCATATTCCCTGCATAGTGCTATATCTACAGACGATGGCTCTGGAGAATCACTCGTATCAAATGGATGGCTATGAATTACTCCTAAAATGTTTAGACCCGCAGGCAGTGTATTTATCAAAAACATACGAACTAGTGGATCAGATTCTATGAATACCTCGCTCTGATCGTTATATGCAAATTCAAACGCCTCATAGACATAGAAATTATCATGATACCTAAAACCAACTAAATAATATGCTCTCTCAACATAGGTTCTTCTAAATTCCTCTATTAATATATCCCAAAGTCTGTAATCGATATAGATTGTCATTTTCTATCATCAAAAACAACAAAAAACTTCTTTAATCTCCCAGTATAGAATGATATCTCAACACATTCTACTCTACGACTTAATAAAAGAAAAAAGAAATAGATTTCCCGCCTAGCCTAACATCTCTGCGGACGCTATTTGAAAGCTAATGCTGGATACCTCCTTTATGACATCTCCAACCGTTTTTCCAACAAAAGATAGTGGAGTAGATCCTCCTAGAACGCCCACTCTAGTGTTTCTGAAATTCAATTTTCGGGCCGCATCTCTAACAACATTCTCAAATAGTTCTGATGTTGTTGTACGTATAGTTACTCCTTTACCTGGCCTATCGGCTCTCTCAAAGTATAGCTCGACTATTTCTGGAAGCTCCACAAACTCTCGTTTTTCGGCTTGAATTGCTACTTGTTTTTGTTCAATTGATCTACTCGTCAACAATCACACCCGCACTTTGATTTCTATTCACAAATAGCTTATGTCATTATTTTTTAATTTTACTATTTTCCGTGGGGGAAAATACTTGAAACCAAGACCTAATACAAAATACCGCAAAATAATTACCTTATCGTCAATCGATGGAATATTTTCAGCAGGACTTATCAAACGTATTTATGATCTTCCACATTGCTTTAAATTTCGAGTACAACGTGCTAGTAGAGCGATTTTACTTGGGATCCCTATTGCTGATAATGCCGAGGTTAACCAATGTTTTATCATTGATAATACACATTGTCTTAGTGGATTATCATATGGGGGCTCTAATATCACACTATGCGATGACAAGTATGGCTCGGCAACTGATATTATAGTAGACGCGTTCGGTTTAGAAATCCCGGAAAAGTATCTTAATGCTGTATTTGACAGCACTATCGGTGATATAAGCTCGGAGATTTCTAAGCAAATGTACATATCGCTATTGCTTAGCACTATTCATGAACGAAAAAATCTGGTAGATTTAATAAAGAACAGAAAATGGAATAAGATTGATGAATGGATCGCAACAAAAACAAAAGGTAGCTTATACCAAACTATTATTGAAAGAACTGATAGTCTTCTTCGCAAAGCCAAAAAATTTATACGCGGAGTAAACATCCTGAAATTTCAAGTCAGTAATCAGATAGATCGGATATCCGTAAGACCTGCACTTCTTTATTTAAAAGATGTATCTAAAATAGCTATCGGCATAGGAATCAACAAAAACAACATAATTACTCGATGCCATCTATTTTCTAATAGGCCTCTAATAAAAATAGGAAAAATCCTTGAACAACAGGGATTTATACCTATAACGCGTAAGCATAGTATCATCATATTGTCGGTAGATATGGATTACAATAAGTTCGTGGAAATCCTCAGAATCATAATTAGAAAATCTTTGTAGATATATGAGGATATAGATGCTGTCGGAAATACTCAAAATATGCCGCAAATACAATATAAGACTAAGTCCAAAGCTATCTCAACATTTCCTACACTCACCTAACATTATTGAAAGAGAGATAAAATACGCAGATATTCAAAAAAGCGATATAGTCTTAGACATAGGCGCTGGTTTCGGATTTTTAACTGAGCGTCTTGCTGAAAAGGCAAAGCGAGTATATGCTATAGAGATCGATAAAAAAATGATCTCTGTGTTGAGGGAAAGATTATCCAGATTTATTGACTCAGATAAAGTCATCGTTATAGAGGGAGACGCATTATCAATTGATCTACCGAAAGATGTTAATAAGATAGTATCAAACCCACCATTCCACATTATCTCGCCCTTAATCTTTAGGATCGCCGAAACATATTTTGATTCAGAACAATTCGACGTATGTGTTATGATAGTCCAACATGATTATGCAAATAAAATGAAAGCGAGACCCGGAGAAAAACGAAGCCGACTAAGCGCTACAATTCAATATTTTGCCGATATGGAAATTCTTATGCAAATTTCTAGGCGTAACTTTTTTCCCATTCCTAAAGTAGATGCGGCCCTCGTAAGAATCAAGCCTTCTAGGAAAAAGCATATTGTGGATTTCGTAACATTTAAAAAAGTCGTGACCTTACTGTTCAGTATGCCTAATAAAATTCTAAGAAAAATAATCAAGAAGACATTTTCTCGGGATACCGCAAATAAGATAATATTGGAGCTTCAACAGGCTGGAATACGACCAGAAGTGAGACTAAGAGACCTAACTAATAATGAATTGGAGTTATTAGCAAATGTACTTAAAAAATATCTAACTCCCTAGAGCGTCATTCTTTCTTTTCTGCGGTCTTAACAAATTCCTCATATTCCTCTTCCGATAATTGATATAGAACAACTTCTAGATTACATGCTCTCTTAATTTTCCAGCCCCTAAATAATCCTGGGCCGATTCGATCAGGTCTTCTCCTTAATACACGGCCCTTATGGGCCGACATAGCAAACACAATACATCTAGATGCATCTAAGCCAGCATCCTCAGCATTAGCTTTTGCTGTCCGTAACACCTTTAGAATATATCTCGCTGCCTTTTCAGGAAAAGCTCCTTGAGGCCACTTCCACTTATCTGCTCCTCTCCTATGAGCATAATGACGCCGATGCTTAAAGTATGGTACATACTCTTCTTTTCTTATGACCTTTTCAAGAAACTCGATTGCATCATCAATAAACATTTTCTTTGATGTTATAGCGTCACATATATTAACCGCATGCTTCCACTTTATGGGAAGATCCTTGCCACGTGCTATTGCTATGCGCTCTCTAGGCAGCTCGTCCAATAGTATTGTAAATCCTTCTCTATTTTTTGGCATAAAGAGTCACCTATTTCTTCTTAACCGCGGATTTTTTAACACCACCATGTTGCGTAAATTTAACAGTCGGAGCAAAATCACCTAACCTATAGAAAATGTGCCATGGGGCCACTCTTACCTCTGTAAATTCCTTGCCATTATGCACCAAAAACTTCATTCCGACGAGTTCTGGCAATACTATAAAGTCTCTACAATGAGTCTTAATTGGCTTTTTAGATTTTTTGTTTCTGAACTTCTTGATTTTTTCCATCAAAACTTTCTCCATAAGTGTGAAACCCCCATCACCATGTATAAATCTCAAAATTTTTCTGCGGACCCTCGATGGTGCAATCTTGGCAAGATCTTCATACGACATAGTCATTAATTCCCTTAGACTCTTACCTCTATATCTAAATTCTCTCCATTTCGATGGAAAGTTTTTTATTAGTTCATCTGCTTCCTTCTCACCAAGAGGCATACTGACATCCCCTACTTTTCATACCATTTTTTAGAATATATAATAGTAAAAAAAGACTACTAAGAATCTTCACACTATAAACAATCCTCCTAATCTGATGAGGACAGCGGAGACTGAATAAATGATGATGTCCGCAACGTCTGATTTTTTTATATCTATTAATAAGGTTCCATTATGTGTACACGAACACAAGAGAAAAAAATACATATTATTCATTGGACCAAAACATCTATAAGATTGGAAGGATCGATCAAATATCAAAAAATATATCCTCTATGTTTTATTTTCAATTTTTCTCCGTAGTATTGGTGATACTAATGGAAAAAAAAGCCTTAACAGAGCTAGAGGCAAAAGATTTTCTCGAAAAATATGGTATCCCATTTCCAAAGAGGGCTATTGCTAGAAATCCCGAGGAGGCGGTAGAAAAAGCAAGACAAATAGGATATCCTGTCGTATTCAAAATTCTCAGCCCCGACATAATTCATAAGACCGATGTGGGAGGAGTAAAGCTAAATATAAGCAACGACGATGAGGCAAAATCAGCTTTTAATGAAATAATGAACAACGTAAAATCCAAAGCACCGAGCGCTAAGATCGAAGGAATATTAATAGAAGAAATGGTAAGAGGTGGCCATGAAATCATTATAGGCGGACTAAGAGACCCAGTATTCGGACCAGTCATCATGTTTGGCGGCCTAGGAGGAATCTATGTAGAGCTATTTAAAGATGTAACATTTAGATTGGCCCCAATCGACATTAATGAAGCCGACGCAATGATAAAAGAAACCAAAGGATACAAAATACTGAAAGGATTTAGAGGAGCCGAACCAGCTAACTTAGATCTATTAAAAGACTTGCTAGTAAAAACAAGCAAAATTATCGCAGAACATCCCGACATACTAGAATTAGACTTAAACCCCGTAAGAATATTCAAAGATCGTGCAGTTGTGCTAGACGCAAAAATAATCAAGAAAATAGGAGAGTAACCTTGGCCAAAAGCATCATTAACATAATTTTTTTTGGCTTAATATTACCTTGGTTATTTATTGTTATAGTCGCTCCTTACTCAGCATATCTAGCCCTATCCAACCTTAAAGAATATCTAGGTCCATACGCTCAGATAGTAAGCTACATAATAGCACTAGCTATCTTCGCTGGGTTCCTACTTCTCTGGTACAAAATAACAATCAGATATGTACAAAAAATGCTAGCAGTCTACAAAGAAAAAGAAAAAAAATCATGAGGGAGGAGCAAGAAACCACAAAATAAGCACCGCAAAAATAAGACCAAACGTCAACAAAAATACGAACGTAGGCCCTACCTTGACACCAGGAGTCTCTTCCTCATAGAAGATCAGAAGCCCCGCGCCCATCGGTGGTGTGGATATTCCTTCTTTTTTCTTCTTCTTTTTCTTGCTTTCCTTGCTGGACATTTATATCACATATTCCAGTACGAAAATCTACTTATTTAATCTATGTTGAGTATTGAAAATGTTGATATAGGTTTTCTACTAGTTTGTTTATTGATTTCCTGCCTCCGAGGCAATCTATGACTTCTCTGACCCTGCTCCTAAGTGTTACTTCAGTACAATGCACGATCTTAGCAAACTCTCTTTGGGGTCTTGTTTCTCCTGTATAGTCTGCGGCTATGAATGAGCATGCAGCTGCAACAGAAAGAGGATCTCTACCATTTAGGAGCATTTTTTCCTCTATGGCTTTTGCAATTTCTAGTGCTATTTTTTCACACTGATAGCTCAGTCTGAGAGTAGTGGAGATGTAATTTATAAAGTCGCTTGGTTTGGATGGAGGAAGCTTTATTTTTAGTGTTTCTTTAAATGTTCTAAATGCTTTTGAGAATTCTTTTTTGGGTATGCCCGAGCTTTTTAGAATGTTGTCTAGCGGTACTGGACGCGACATCATCCTTGTCGCAATATATATCGCTGCTAAAACAAATGCGACCAGATCTTTTTGCTTTAGATTTCGCTTCTGGTGAAAATCTAGCAATAATGAAACAGCTTTTTTCTCGACTTCTGGATGTATTTGAAGTCTGTTAGACATGCGCTGAACGACGCCTCTTATTTCG
>JAUQYS020000379.1:0-6122 GCA_030587585.2 Candidatus Njordarchaeota archaeon | reverse complement strand
GATATGATTTCCGTCTACATCGTATTGGCAGACTTAGACTATTATTGGGCAAGAATTTATTATGGATGCCAGAGAAGAATCAAACCAAAGACACCTACATCTCTAAACAGTATTGGCGATAAGAAACCCATATTATCTGACCTTATCAAAAACATTACACATATTATTGGAAAATATCCTTTCGGCGTAGAAAAACTTAGGAAAATAAATATATCTGCATATCATAATGCTCTGGAAGAAATCCCAGGCGGTTTTACTAAATGCTATTTTCTATATATTATGGCTGATATTAATTTTAGACATGGTCTAATTGATACTGCAAACATTCTCCTCAAAGAACTAGATAAGCACAGAACATCGAACTACGTTTTTATGCCACACGTATATCTCCTCAAAGCAAATATAGAAGAGATCATGGGTAATATAGACAAAAGCTTAGAACACTACGAGTATCTTGCCGAGAAAGACATAAGTTGGCAAAAATTTTTATTTGATTATGCCCGAGCTCTCATATTGAAAAATAATTACGAAAAAGCCTTAAATATACTAAAAGAAGCCCCAAACACACCATACAAAATTATTTTGCTTGCATACATACACAGTATTCTCGATAATGACCAGTCGAGCGAAACAAAGCTCAAGGAAATAACATATTGCGACAACCCTAGAAAGGCTTTTTATGTTATCTTATCGATGGAAAGAATATGTAATTGTATGTATGATGAAGCATGGTCTATAGCAGCAAAAAATAATATACAAATAACTCTCTTAGACACAATAATGGTTTCCTGCGAAAGACATTACCAAAACTTCCTTAGATATCTAAAAAGAACAACAATCAACGAAAATATTGGTTTTTATCTCGGCCTACTCGAACTTGAAGAAGAAAGATACAATAATGCTTTAGAATATTTTAAGTCATCATTACCTAACCCATTGATAGACAAAAAAGTATTATATGTTAATATGCTACTGGCCGCAATGATGATTAACGACGCAGAAGCAGTCGATAACGCTGTCAAGTTCTTAAAAAGCCATATTGATGACCCCCCCGCTATAGGAATCGCGATCATACATTATTATCTCTGGAAAAAGAAGTATTCTGACGCATATTCGCTCCTAACAAAGTTGAGAGACGATATAGATTTTGATGCCTACGCTCATCTAAAAAAACTCATAACAAAGAAAAAGTTTGACACAACATATTATACATATTTCTATACCTCCAAGATCCGTCCTTTGATTATATGTCCCCTACTAGCAGTAGAAGTGCCCTAAAAAGAAAAAATTATTGTTTTTTAATAGATAGAGCCAATAATACTACGGCAAAAACCTGCATCAACACGGAGTAAAGTACAGCATAAATCACAAAAACAGCATTCCCCCCTCGTATCATATCCAAGAAATAACCTAATACTACACCCGACAATAAGAACCCAAGACCGTACGCCGTATTAAAGATGCCATATCCCGTACCTCTCTTCTTTACTCCTGTCATATCGGCAACAGCCGCTCGATATATAGATTCCTGCATACCCAATATTATTCCAAAAAACAAAACAGCAATTACCAACAAAATCGGCTCAGCTATTACTATAAACTCTATTTCTACGAACATCATGGCGATAAATAGCGTCGGCGCGACAGATAGCACAAATGGCAACATAAGTGTTTTTCTACCATATCTATCATATGCCGCGCCAGAAAGAGGTGCTGTTGCAGCATCGATACCCTGAACAAGAAGATATAATATAGGCACCAACCAAAGCGTATTCTCAAAAATATAGCTAGCTAAGTATAATATTAGAGCTATATGGAATAGGCCCGCCGTGTTTAGCATCACAGCAAACGAATAAAGATAAAATGATCCCGTTAGTTTTTCCTTTATTTCGGTTTTTCTTGCTATATCGAGAGCCCTAGCGGCAGGTGCACGCATTTTTAAATAACCACTCAGTAACACAACTAGCAATAAGGCATACGGAATGAACAGTACTAAAAATGCCGTTCTAAACTGTTCTAATAACGAAACATTTTTCATTGAATAATAATACACCACGAACGCCATCATGGCTGGACCGACTGTTGCGCCTATCTGATCGAATAGTTCGTGAAGCCCGAAAGCTTTACCTCTGCCTATTCCCTTTGTTGTTACTGATATTAACGTGTCTCTAGCTGGCGTTCTTATGGCCTTCGCTAAGCGTTCTATTATAACTAACAATACCGCTATTCTCCAATCAAACGCTAATGCTAAAAGAGGAATAGAGATTATCAAACCATAACCCATAATAGTTAGTGCCCAATAAGCTTTCGTTGTATCTGCTACATATCCAGACACAAGACGAAGAGCATACCCAACGAACTCTCCAAGACCTATAGCAAAGCCAACAACAACCGCCGATGCACCTAAAAGCTCGAGATATGTTGGTATAGAGCTTCTCGCACCCTCGTATATTATGTCTCCAAATAGGCTTATAAGACCGAAAGCTATAATAGCTGTTTTTGCCAGTTTTATTGATTGTGATTCATCTTCCTCCATTTTTTTCACCTAACCCAATAAATAATCTTTTTAATTATTTTTTATGGTGTAACAAAAATGC
This sequence comes from Candidatus Njordarchaeota archaeon, assembly GCA_030587585.2. Classification (GTDB taxonomy): domain Archaea; phylum Asgardarchaeota; class Njordarchaeia; order Njordarchaeales; family Panguiarchaeaceae; genus Panguiarchaeum. The sequence goes on along the minus strand of JAUQYS020000379.1, from coordinate 3,525 downwards.
TTGGTAAAATCCCGATTCTTTTGGAGAAAATTTCCGAAAAAGATATGGACAAACAGATTCTTAGAGTCGCAATAATTGCTGAGCTTGACGCCATAAATCTTTATGAACAAATGGCCGCTATGACAAAAAATGAAGACTTAAAAAGAGTATTACTTGACGTTGCAAAGGAAGAGAAAACGCATGTAGGAGAATTCTTGGAGCTTCTACTTCGAATCGATCCTGAACAGAAAAAAGAGCTCGAAGAGGGTAAAGAAGAGATAGAGGAATTATTGGAAAAATAGGCTATTTTTTCCTATTTTTTAAAATACCGAACAAGGATATCCCAACAAAACTTATTGTTGTTAATGTCAAAGCAAAAAATGGAGGATTTAAATTTATTGTCCCAGTCTCCGCTATATTCCCCCCAACTACAGCTACAGATGACGCAATTACCCTAGCAAGAGTCATACCAGACCCGAAACCCCCCGTTCCTACCGCTCTCATATCCTCACTAGTATCTATAGATCTCGTTATTTGGGGGGTAAACATTGTACTCGCAAATATACTGTACAAAACAAAGCTTAGTACAGCAAGGTATATGGCCCTAATGACCGACAAATAAGCAAAGCTTATAAGGATAAGTAATGATAAAATATTAATCAACGGTCTTAATGATACAATTTTGTTGTATGCCTTTCCACCAAAATACTGCATAATAGCTGACATTAATGGTAATGCTACAAGTACGAGACCTGTTATGGTTGGGCTAAGTCCCGCATCAATAAGTAATATGGGGGCATATGTATTCACTATCGGTATTAGTGACAATGTATTAGCGTTTAATATCGTATCCTTTATATTTGATATCGCTACTGCGTAGACATCCCCCAGCGATAATTCTTTGTTTCCTTTTGGCGAATGCGTAAACAGTGAAGTAGTCACAGCTAAGATACATATAAGTGCAGATATCATAAAAACAACATCATAACCAAACGCGTCGAATACATATCCGCTATATGCTGTACCAATGAAAGCTCCTACAAATGAAAACGCTAATACATGAGCAATACTTTTTGCGGCCCCATATTTCAGATAGCTAGAGTATGCCAAAAATGCGGACCAAAAAGCCGCTATTCCTAAACTCAAAATAATACTCGCAATGTAGACGTCTAGAGGGCCTTTAGAATTAGCAAAAATCATAAATGAAATCGCATAAAGTATTGGTGCAGAACCAAAAATTTTTTTGCGGCCATATTTTTCGGCGAATACCCCAAAAATAGGTCTTGTAACTACCTGAAAAATATTCCCAACAAGAAGCGGTAATATTACTACCCCCTTGGATATTCCTACAGATATTATTTTCATAGGTATCGCTATTTTCGTGAGGTTGAAAGCTATGGGAACTAAAAGTCCTATAGCTGTGGCTACTATTACCTCCCTTGTTGTCAAAATTTCATCCATGAGCACACCAAGAATATATTAATAGCAACAAAAAAATAGAAAGTTCTTATAGTCTTTCCTGTTTTAACCAGCTAAGATTTTGTTTGAACCATTTTTTAGAATAACGTATAAGTTCTGACCATGTCATTCTTTTTGGTTTTCTATTTTTGCCATCATCTATTATTAGAACTCTCTCCATACAGGCTATACATGGGTCTATTGAAGCAAACGTCACGGGCACATCAGCGATATATTCGCCTTTCGCCATATACGCAACAGATAATATGTTAGACAATGTTGGGGTCCTAACCTTTACACGATAAGGATATGGCTTTCCATCTGACTTATAGTAATAGAACAGCTCGCCGCGTGGTGCCTCCATCCTCGCAATCACTTCTCCGGGAGCCGGAGCCTTCATATGTGGGACTTTAGGTTTTATCTCTATTGGGCCGGAAGGAAGATTTTTCGCTATGTGCTCTATAATATCAGCAGATACTTCTACCTCCTCTATTCTTACCATCACCTTAGCGAATGCATCACATTCTTTCCTTACAATAGTTCTGTAGCCTATATCTGGGCCATATATATAGTATCCATCTTCCTCTCTTATATCATATGGTACATTAGACGCTCTCGCTGTAGGTCCCACCGTATTTAAACCTTTAGCAACGCTCGTAGGTAAAACACTGACATTCCTAAATCTTGCCAAAAGTGTTGGGTCTTCCTCAAAATATTTTTTGTATACCTTACACCTCTCTCTAATGAAATTTGCGACATCAATAATCATTTTTTTCGTTTTATCATCCACATCGTATCTTACTCCTCCCACTCGTCCTATGCTATAAACGACCCTTCTTCCTCCTAGGATCTCTAGGACATCCAATACTCTTTCCCTATCTCGCCAAGTAAGCATAAAGATTGTATCAAAACCAGCCTCATGAAGAGCTATGCCAAGCCATAGAAGATGACTATGAATCCTCTCTAATTCGAGGCCAAGAACCCTAATCCATATAGCTCTCTCCGGTATTTTATCCTCGATATCATATATTCGCTCTATACCCATTATTGCGGTCATCTGATGAACTCCCGAACATATTCCGCAGATGTGCTCAGCTATAAATGGAACAGAAACCCATAATCTCTTCTCGAGTATTTTTTCTATTCCTCTATGATTATAGCCCATATCTATTTCGGCATCAACTATAGTTTCGCCCTCGATCTTTATTTTAATCGATAAGGGCTCCTTAAAAGCTGGATGAAATGGGCCTAACGGCACATACATTCCCATATCTACTCACCTTCTTTTATTTCGAAATCCTTTCTTAGAGGATGATATCCCTCAGGACTATCCTTAGGCAACAATATTCTATCTAGATTAGGATGGCCCTCAAATTTTATGCCGAGTAGATCATAAACCTCACGCTCATATACTAAAGCCACATTATGAATATCCACTATGGATGGAGCTACGGGATTGTCCCTAGGAATAGTGGTTTTTACACAAAGTATTGGATAACCCGAGAGCCCAGAAGGAGCCACATGATATATTAAGACCATTTTATTATCTTTTATCTCATCCACTCCACTAATAGTAATGAAGTGTGTGTAGCCCTTTTCCTTTAACCCCGACAACAACTCTTTTATTTTCTCCACTGGTACTTCGACCCAAGCCGTACCGAACTTATCGACCTCAACTTTGGCGCCAGATACGATCTCCGATATCCAAGAATTAAGTGTGCTTGTTCCCTCCTCAGTAGGCTTTGTTTTTGCCATCATACCTCAACCTCACCTTTATCTATTTTTTCAATCAATGTCGCAACAGCATCAATAATGGCCTCTGGACGTGGAGGACAGCCAACAACATACGCGTGCACTGGTATAACCTTATCTACGCCCCCCATCAAGTTATATGAACCATGAAATGTCGCCCCAGATGTTGCACATGTACCTACAGCAACTACAAATTTTGGATCTGGTGTCTGCTCATAGATTCTCTTTAGTAGCTCTGCCTGTTTTTTGGTTACGGAGCCGACAACTAGTAGTATGTCTGCATGTCTGGGGGAGCCTACTAATTTTATGCCAAATCTCTCTAGGTCATATCTTGGT
>JAUQYS020000260.1:0-8693 GCA_030587585.2 Candidatus Njordarchaeota archaeon | reverse complement strand
TAAGCTCATTAGACGTGATTAATGTGAGCGACCCCTTCGAACAAATATTGAATAAGTTTGTTTTATTGTACAATCAGTTAGAAAGCACAGCGGATAAAAAGTTATGCTTGTCACAATTCGTTGAATTAATAGAAACAATAAAATGGAATGGTCTCGCAAAAATCGTAGAAAAAATATCTGAAGACATATTAGCCAAAGAAAAATCAGGAACCGTGTTGGCAACAATTGCGAGAATCGTAGCAAAGAATTCTCCAGAAACAGCCTTAAATCTCATAAGGACAATAGATTCGTCGCCAGATGTTATGTTTGAATGGGAATTCGACGCCGCACTAGCGTATGGGCTCCTTGCCGAGGCTTTTCTCGAGTTAGATGACAGATCTAAAGCTAAAGAATATCTTGACAAAAGCATAGAATATGCCCTAAAAATTCCCGATAGATCAGACAGATCTATTGCCCTAGCAAGACTTATGCCTTTGATATATGATTTTTATGGATTCGAAAAATCCTTAGAATATATCTCAAGAATAACCTATGAAGTTAAAAAATCAGAAGCAATTGTAAAGCTTATTACATCGGCTGGGCAAAGAGGAGACAATATCGATTTCCGTAAACTTCTATCACTTGCCCCGCGTGAAAAAAGACCATACATCTTATCTATACTCGCAAAAACTATAGCACACATGGATATAAACAGGGCCAAGGAACTAACACAACAATTCATACCATTCGCCGAATCCGACGTAAACAGTATAGATAATCTAAGAGCCCTTGTTAATTTCCTAGACATATACCTATACAACGGACTTGACAAAAATACAGCGGGCACACTGTTTAATAAAATCAAATCAGCCATATTGGCCAATATCCACAAACGAGAATTTATGTCACTTGTTTTTGATGTCGTAGACACGCTACTGCGACATAATTATAAGAACGAGGGGCAAAAACTATTAAGTGAAATGAGAACATACATAGGCGACAAGGACCCAGCGAGTAACGTTTTTATGTATAACCGTTTAACTAGGATATATTCGAAATATGGCTACTTCGATGATGCAAATCTATTTCTCTCAAACTGTTACGAGGTACTTCAGGGCATAGATATCGTTGTTAGGACTCCGTTGTTGGTAGAGACAATTTCTACTACGTTATTTGTGATCAATGAGTTCCCAGATCAGGTGCCTATACAACTAGCTGAAAAATATGCTGACCAAATTCGACCAGCAGAGATAGCCGAAGTAAAAATTAAATTATTTAGAGATAACTTAGCTTATCTGAAGGAAACATATACTTCTATATCTCTTGATGATGCTATTAACGAAATTATACTAATTGATAGAATGCTTAACTTAAGAGAGCTCGAAAAACGTGCTAAAGAAATCTTGATGAGTATTATTGAAAAGCGAGACGGCAGCTTTGTACTTCACTATGTACTCAAATACGCATATGAAGCAAACTTACCTGAGGCTACACGCCTCGAAGTATTGGAGTTCTTGGGTTCGGCGACAACAGCATTGCTACAAAGACGCATAGATACTGCTAAAGAATACCTAGAGCTTGCTCTTAGAGAATTCGAAAGAAGAAAAGTCCCACTACTACCAATAGTGTTAAGATTTTTCCAAGAATACCTTCTAATGACATTGTCTTAGGGTATGTGTTTTGATATTCTAAATTCGTTTTTTATTTCTTCAATAATGTTCTCTAATATTTCTGGATTGATTCTATGCTTTCTAACAAAAAACCTAACTATCTGTTCCATATCTTTTTCCATGTATCCTTCAGCTTCTTCATGCTCCACCTCAAGCCATTGTGGCCAATCAATTATCCATATATCGCTTGTTTTTTCATCAACTAGGACATTATACTCGCTTAAGTCGGCATGAATAACCCCAACAACATAATAGGCCTTAAATATTTCGAAGATTATATTTCTAAAAACCTTCAAGGGATCAGTTACATATGCTTTTACCAATTCTATCCCATTAACATATTCCATAAGGATCATATGATAGGCTCTGTATAATGGTTTTGGTACCGATATTCCTCCTTCCCATAGTCTCCGAAGAATTTCATACTCTCGCCTAGCGGCATTAACACTCAGCAAAATCCATCCTCCCGCCACTGTTTCATAGCTTGGTCTGACAGATCTAACTTTCTTAAAACTGGTTCTACCAAGTCTAAACACTTTTAGAATATACGGTTTTTTATCAAAAGACAAGCATACGTGAATATCTGCCTCCTTACCCACATCATATCTATGCGTTATCTTTTCTATATCAACAAAGCCACTTAAAGCCTTTAAAGCTAGGATATCTAGCCCTCTCATTGTTAATCCATAACCCTCATACTCCTTCTTACGCATTTCAACCAATCCTAAGTCTTTTAAGAATTCTACAATTTTTCGTACATGAGAGCTTTTCATACGCATTCCTCGAGAAATAACGTATATTGGGACATATCTATATTTTCTTAGCGACCCAAATATCGCCCTCAGAAATTTAAAATGCTTTGTTCTAAGTTTCGGAAGAACATCTATCGCATTTTCTAGCAGAACTATAATCAATCACCATCATAAACAATCTGGATCCCTTGTTTTATGGCTACTTTACTTTTTTGATCCAAAAAAACTTCTTTATCTCTAGTGCTTTTTTCCAAATAATGAGAGAACCACAAAGAGCCTATTGCACCCACAAATCCTGATAATACATCTATAGGAACGGGAACGTACCCCCTACTGCGAGGTATATAGGCCTCTACCCACGCATGAGGATTCTCCATGTACATACCTCTCACAACAGTAGCTGGAATCTTCAAAGATCTTAGTAAAGCTACCGTTAGGTCTGATATACTTAAACATGACCCCTTCCTTCTATATAGCGTATCTGTAACGCTATACCTGATGTATGTTTTTTCGTATCTTATGTTACGATATACCCACATCGCGACTTTCCTTATTGTGTCCATATTATTACTGCCCAAAAGTTTTGATGCTATTTCTTTTATCTTTGAGTGAGTATGTTTTTGTAGAGGCTGCAGATGGAGATATCTTTCTATATCACTTTTCTTGTACTCATACATACTTCCATTCTCCACAGTTCTGATAGGAAAAGTTCTTATTTTATATCTGATGCTTATTCTTATCGATCTTTTTGGTCTTATTAAGGGCATCTCCAATTTATGATACACATTTCCATAGATATCCCTATCTGTGATTATCGGATACTCCGAGTATATTTTTTCTATTTTTTGATGATAGTCTTCTCTCATTCCCAGAATTACCATACTGAAGTTGCTTATCGGTTTACGCATCTTATTCAGAACATCTACATGTACTTTCACTGTTATAGGGACGATCCTTCCAATTTCGATATAGTAGTCTGAAAAAATGGTCCGAATAACAAAATCTCCTATTACCAATTTTTTTGTTCTTATTATTTTTACCCCAAAAAAAGAACGAGGTACTTTTCTGCACCTACTTTATACATAAAAAATGATTTCATTTAAGCTTTCTATAAACAAACAACGCAGCTATGATAATTATAACATCTAACACTAATGCCCATGCCATAGGGGGGATAGATAATGATGATTTAACCCAAAACATATGGCCCTTAACAACATAGTACGATTGTTCACCTGCTGCTCCGGCTCTAAATTTTGCGCGTACTTCTACCGTTATATTGTATCTAGCGGGCTGAAAATTAATTTTTATTTCTATCTCTGTGGAAAACACCTCATTGCGTTCTATCGTTGTGCCTATATTATCTGTGCGATTATATATAACCTCAATATTTCTCCATCTTTCATATCTCTGTTCAATTCTCCATATTGTTGTATTGATTAAAATTATCTCCAAAGTGTTTTCGGATGATGCATTATTCATTATTGCTACTCTTATTGTCATTACGTCCCCTTGATAATAAGTATCCTCTAAGATAGACCCTACAACTACCACGTCAGAAGATTTTACAGAATATATCCTAATTGTCGCTACTAATAATAAACCTAAGGTAACAAGAGTTAACAACCGTCCTTTACTCATCCATATCACACCGTTTATAGCTCAAATATTCTGATATGATAAACAAAATAAAGAAAGTTAAATTATTATTAAGTAAGACTACTCTTTGAGGTATGCCAGATTGAGTTTAGAGCTTGCATATAAATTGTTCTTTAATGGAAATATAGCAGAATCAAAAAAGATAATCAAAAAAATAATAGAAAAATCCGAGTCCGCCAGCGCCTATTTTTTATATGGGCTTATTCTCTACCAAGAAAAATCATTTCACGACGCATTGTGGGCTACCGATAAATCCATAGAGCTGAATCACGATTTCTATGAAGCATGGATCTTAAAAGCAAAAATATTGCGTTCCTTAGGAAAAATCAAAGAGGCCATTGTGTGTCTTGACAAAGCCTTAGAAATAATATCGAGAATTGAGGATTACTTAGACTACGAATTACTTATACAAAAAGCTCAGCTTTATTTGGAGATCGGAGACACAAAAAACGCAAAAAAAGAGCTCACTAGGGCGAAAGAAATAAATCCCGATGACGAAGAAATTAAAGCACTAGAAAATAAAATACGTCTGATTAAGCAAAGCTAGGGATATCTATGATACTCTATTTCATAACTGGAAATAAACATAAGTTTCAAGAAATATCCGCCATAATAAAAAGCGAGGCCCCATGGATAAATCTAAAAATAGCAAATAATATTCCAAAAACCGAGATCCAAGATTACTCGCTAGAAAATATAGCACTATTTGCTGCTAAGACTATATGCGAAAAATTCGATAAAAACTTTATTCTGGAGGATGCTGGACTATTTATTAGGTCTCTTGGTGGTTTTCCTGGACCATACTCTAGCTATGTTTACAAGACTATCGGCTGTGATGGAATCCTAAAACTATTAGATAGCGTATCTGACCGAACAGCAGAATTCAAAAGCGTTATTGTGTTGTACTATCAAGGAATCCTGAAAATTTTTGTGGGCCTAGCTAAGGGTAAAATATCGATAAAAAAACGTGGATCTCTTGGTTTTGGTTTTGATCCTATTTTTATTCCCGAAGGCTCAGAAAAAACATTTGCCGAAATGACTCTTGAAGAAAAAAATCTCAAAAGTCACAGAGGCAAATCAACAAGAAAACTTTTAGAGTTTCTTAAGAATTTTAAAAAATAGACATCAATAAAGCAGGATTTGTCTCATAGTGGTCTGTATGGAAAAATACTCATGCCCAAAGTGCAGTTCTACTTTACAAATAAAAAAATATGCCCTACCCGACGGATCTATTAGAGTCACAATTTATTGCCCAAATTGCGGATACTTCCGAGAAATCATAGCGAAAAAAACCAAAGACCACGTTAACAAAAATAAAAAAAACCAGACAAAAGATATCCAAGAGCTCCCAAAAATTAGACTATCCAATCTTTCACCCGATTGCCCAAAAGCAATAAGAGAGATCGTTTCTTTCGCAGAGAAAAACAATTTTCAGGCTTATGTTCCAGTATATTATATCGATCTCTATGATGAGCCACCAGAGTATGGCTCAGAAATATCCGCCAATCTACTTACAAGCTTAGGATTTAACGAAATTATAGCCAAAAAACTTAGAGACCTATTATTTTTACGCAACATCTTTAGATTTTATAAATACCAAGAAGAAGCAATACGGTCTATCCTACAAGGCGAAGACGTGATAATCGTAGCTCAAACTGCTATGGGAAAAACCGAGGCTTTTTTACTACCAGCCCTCCAAATAGCATTTTCTGAAAAACAAAGACCAAGTATTTTGGCGATCTATCCTACAAAGGCCCTTGCCAGAGACCAATTTTCCAAATTCAAGTATTATGCTACACCCTTAGGCTTAAGCGTTGATGTTATCGATGGCGATACTCCGTGGAGCCAAAGAATTAAAATTATTAGGTCGCCCCCAAATATTCTGATAACAAATTTTGATATGATACACTACTGGTTGCCTAGGCTTAGAACCAAATCAGGAACCATCGCTAAACTCTTTCTGTCAGCAAGGCTACTTATTATTGACGAGGTACACCAATACTATGGAGCATTTGGAACACATGTCCATTATATACTTAAACGTCTTTCTAGGCTCATAGAAAAAATGAGACATGATAAAATACAATTTATACTGTCCTCGGCTACTATACTAAACCCCAATGAGTTCGGTGAAATGCTTATTGGACGAAAAATAAAGACAATAGTAGGCAGGGGGCGGAGAACCTCCCTATCTGTTTTGTTTGTATATAGCTTTGATGCTCCATTTAGAACATCTGCAAAAATTTTGGCAGATTTGGTAAGATACAAGATCAAGTCTCTCGCATTTTTTAATACTAGAAATTCTGCAGAACTAGCATATAGCCTCATCAAGAGACAAAGAGACAGTATTCTTAGCAATATGATTAGACTACACCGAGCTGGTTTACCAACAAAAATACGAATAAAAATTGAGACAGATTTCAGAAAAGATAGACTACTTGGTCTTATTTGCACACCAACCCTAGAGCTAGGTGTTGATATAGGTAACGTTTCCGCAGTCATATCACTTTTGACACCAGTAGATAGGTTTATTCAAAGAAGTGGGCGCGCTGGAAGAAGAGGAGCCAAGGGATCAGCGGTTTTGATCCTTAGATCTGACGATCCGATTTCAGATTACTATGCAAGGAATCCCCATGAATATTTTCGCGACATTACTGGGAGATACTTAGAACCAAGAAACAAATATATCGCCAAGAAGCACATATATCTTCTGTGCTATGAAAAAAATCTATACGAAGAAGACATCAAAAAATATAACATACCCCCCGAGATACTACGAGAACTAGAAACGGAAGGAGCTATTATTAGAACTAAAAATTGTTGGATCGCCAATGGGGCTCTTTTCCACAAATACTTCAGCAAAAACATAAGAGGAATCGATATCCAAATAGAAGTTATATTAAATAACAAAAAAATAGATGAACGAGAAATTCTCTTGGCTCTAAAAGAGCTGTATCCAGGGGCCATATATCTAAATCAGGGGCGAAAATACCTTGTAAAGAAGCTCGATTTGGATAATCGAAAAGCTTATGTTGCTCCTGCACCAAGAGAATATGAATTTATGTACACGAAACCATTGTATAGCTATGGGGCTCTTCCATTAGGAACACTCAACGAAAAAAAAGTATGCGGAACCATAATCTACCATGGTCCACTCAGAATGAGAATAACAACATGGGGCTACCTCGTTTTTAAAGAAGGTCAAAAAAAACCAATACTTCTACAGGAATTAGACAATCCGATAAGCTTCGATTACCCAACCTATGGCCTATTCTTCAAAGCACCAACATATTATGCGGAAAACGAAGATGACATAGCTGGCGCATATCACGCGACAGAACACATACTAATAGAAGGAACATACAGAATAACCGGCGGCTCCGAACACGATCTTGGAGGCATATCCTACGGGACCACAGGTATCATAGTTATACACGAGGCTCTACCTGGAGGAAACGGCGTCTCATCACTACTATTTAGCCGATTCAAAGAAGCCGTACAAAAATCATACGACCTTCTACGAAGCCCTAACTGTCTAAAAATAGAACATCTCAACAAATGCGTATTCTCATATTATTGCGGAAACAATAATCAACCACTAAATCAGAAAGGCGCACGAGAAATACTAGAAAAAATGATCAACAATCAGAGCGCACCAAACGCCGAAAAAGCTCCCGAAATCTTAAAAACGTTAGAGAAAGGCATTGCATAGAAAAAATACGATCAACCTCAGAGAAGGACCATTTCTTCATTGCTAACGCTCTGAGGTACATCCGCTCATCATCCTAGTACCAAAATAAAAAATAATAGTTAACACAATCCGCAATACTTCGCAAAAAGAATATATGGCCCCGGCGGGATTTGAACCCGCGATCCTGGGCTTAGGAGGCCCACGCGTGATCCTGGCTACGCTACGGGGCCGCTAAGTTTATCTGACTATCTTTAATTTCATTTTGTCATATTTTTATTTTTTTTGTTAGAATTGTTTTTTTAAAGTTTATCTTTCTAAGAAGATTTGTCTTTGATTTGCCGTGCTCTTTAGGCTCAATTTAGAAATTTTTATGATGTTAGGGGTATTTCTAATTTTTTTGCGTATTTTACTGCTCTGAGATATTCTTCTCGTGTTAGTCTTCTAGATATATCTTCATATTTATGTGCTTTATATTCTGGTCTGTATTGGGCCATGATATTCAGTCTGACTTTGGATAGATCCATGTTTTCTTTTATCCATTCGAGTATAGGGATTGTGCAGCAGTCTGTGTGGTTTGGTAAGACGAGGTGCCTTATTAGTATTTCGTCGCCTTTTTTGTTTACTATTTTGAAGTTTCTTGTTACTGTGTCAAAATATTTTGGAACATTTGAAAGTCTTTCTCCGCATTTATTGTTTCCGTATTTGAAATCTGGTAGCCATAGGTCTATTATACCGTCCAGTAGTTTTAGTGCTTCTATGCTGTTATAGAAGTTTGAGTTCCATATTTGTGGGACCGATACCTCTAAGTTTACCAATACGTCAAGGATATAGTGGATATTCGGTGTTGGATCTCCTCCGACCCAGTTTACGTTTCTTATTTCGCCTTGGTTCCAGTGTTTTTCTATCATGATGGCAACCTCTATTGGGGATATATACGCTCCC
>JAUQYS020000259.1:0-5396 GCA_030587585.2 Candidatus Njordarchaeota archaeon | reverse complement strand
ATTGTTTGAAGTTTTTGGAGTCCTACTGATAGTAGTACTATATTTATTGTATCGTTTTTGGCCAAACCAGCTAGCTGAAGAAATGAAGAGGGACGTATTTGAGAATGTTGATGATAGTATCCTCGAAAAATATGCTAGGGTGGATCTATTAAGGAAGCATATAGCGAGTGATTTGGATAGTGCTGAAGTAGAGCTTGTGTGGGAGGGGTGGATAAATTATGATGATGGGTGTCTTGATATTGTTATGAGGGTTCTTGGGGGATATGGTGGGATATTTATGAGGGCCGTGGAGATGCGTAGATTCTATTTTAGGGAGATTCTTAGGGAGTTCGGTAATGTGGACTTGGTTAGGCGGTGGCTGAGAGACGCGATGAAGATAGGAATAATCAGGGCGGGGGAGGATAGGCATGGTGTCACATATTATTACTTTGATAAAGAAAAATTTGGGAAAATGATAAAATACATAGACGACGCAATCGGGGAATTATGATCTTCTAATTTTTCTTGTAATCCTCGTTATGTATCCTTTTCTTTCTAGGACTATGCCTATTAGAAGTGAACCAGCTACGACAAAGGCGTATAGTATAGTGTTGGTTGCTGTATTTGCTTCTGGTTCTATTGAAATTATGAGTGTTACTTTCGCTATATTTTCTGCGTAATCATATGTTTCTATTTTTATTCTATGTGTTCCTTGTGACAGTATTAGTTCTACTGTTAATGAGGTTGTGTTTACAGTATAGTTGTTTAGTCTTATTAGAATATATTTGTAGCCGATATTGTCGTTTATGCTGAGTTTTAGGAAGATGCTAACATATTTTTCCTGTGTTTCTATTTTGGTATTGTTTTCTGGTTCGACAACAGTAATTGTTGGTGGTGTTTGGTCTATTTTGATTATTAGTGTTGATATTACTTTGTCTCTGAACCCTTTGGCGATCAATGTTATGTTCCATATTCCCTCGTCCAGCATAAGTATGCATATTCCACTGTTTGGTAAGGTTTTGTTCAGCCTATCATTAATATATAATTCGACATAATCGATATGTGTTGAGTTCCACATAAATGTTATGTTGTTTTCTTTTATCCAAGAGTCATTCTCCGGATAATAAACATTGAACACAGGATCAGCATCCAATATGAGCCTAAGAGTAGTAGCATTATTATTTCCTACTTGGTCAAATACTCTAAATCTTATGATGTAGTAACCCTCACTAGCAAACACAATTGTTACGTTATGAGGAGTCCCCACATTATGCCATGTACTTCCATTTATGCTATATTCAACATACGACACACCAATGTTATCCCAGCAGGATATCTCTACGGTAACTATTATTGCGTCCGTAAGAGAAACTTCGCTATTATTTTTTGGATTAGTCACTCTTATTGTTGGTGGCGTTGTGTCTATCCCTATGTATACTACATTGGAAACCTCCTCATTATGGCCGTATGCCACTATTTTGATATTCCAGTATCCATCAGATAGCGATAAGTTATGTGAGCCGTTAAGTGTGTTGTCAGAAAATACTCTCGTATCATTGGCATATATGCTTATATTTGTGACTGGGCCGTGTGTTTCCCAGTTTATGATTATCCAGCTTCTGTTTATCCATGTATTGTTTTCTGCGCACCAGGAAACTATTTCTATTGGTATATCCACAATGAAACTTCTGGAAGCTGTTGTTGTTCTGTTAGCTATGTCCGTCACGTTTATGTAGACTACATGATTTCCCTCAGACAGGTTGTTAGCAATATATGAATTTCCTTCGATTTCTATCCATTCAGTATTATCAATCATTATCTCTGCCCTTTTTATCTTAAGATCATCAGACATAGTCCATGTTATCTCTACATCGCTTGAATTTATGGTCTGATTTTCTGACGGGAACGTTATGTCTACTAATGGAGGCGAATTGTCCTCGGAAACAGTAATGTTCCATACTGTGTAGTTATTTGATAGCAATATTGCTTTTGTCCATTTGTCTCTTCTGCTAATGCATTTAATGGCATTTTCAAACGCAAGGACCGCTGATCCTTGAGAATTTATTACTTTTATTTCTTTGTTACTTATCATTATGCCGTCTGACGCCCATTTTTCATATCCAGTCAAATTATATGTTTCGATACCCCAATCCGTCCCTCTTATCCGCAAAAATATGTCGGCGTTTTTGATTATTAGGAAGCTGTCGTTAAAGTAGAATGTTGCGTATGTTGGCTCGTACTGTATAGGATAATATAGGCTTTCTGATTCGTTATATTTTAGGGTCCAGTTATCATCATAGACTCCGATATAGAAACTACCGACTATAGCATAGTATCCCAAGTCTTTTCCTTGTAGAAATAGTGTAAGTGCGTATTCATTTCTTTTATCATTATCTATATCTCCAGACGCAAAGTATGCTTCGAGACATGTATTGGGTACTTCTATAAAGATCGTTTTGTTTATTTCCTCTATGGAATTGTTGTATATGTTTATTGTAGCGTTTGTGTCTGTATAGTTAACAATCGCATAGAGATATCCTTGTGGATATGCAAATATTCTTACTGGCTTCATGTTTCCTGATAATGGCGGAGTCCATACAGCGAAAAATATGTTCTTTTTGATCTGAAAAATATGTCCCGTGGAGTTAGCGATGTATAACTCATCTTCCTCAATATTATAGTCAGCATACATTCCTGCGTCAATATTCCAGGGATATTTCCATAGCTGATATCCGTTCCTATATAAGCATCCTGTACCATTGAACCAATTTATGGCGAACCCGGATGATGTCACCATTGCCGTTTCTATGAAGCCGTCAAAAATGTATTCTCTCGTGGTGTTTGGGTAGTATTCTATAAGCCTATGAGAATTATATGCTATGAAGTGATCCTCCCAAAAACTGAATCTATATCCGGCATGAAGAAATCTTATATTTACTTTTGTTGGGTCGAAGATTTCGTAGCATTCCCCATATTGCCCATATGCATACAGAAATAAATATGGGTCTGTTAGGTTTTTTATGTTGATGGGACTTATGCTTCCCACATAGCTGAGGTCGCTGTAGTAGTAAAATTCTATTTGGCTATTGCGAAGTATAACGATGTAGCTCGGGATCATCGCCAGATCCTTGATATTATGTAATATTGTTTCTTTATATGATGCTGATGATGCTCCCGTTCGATCTATCAGCACCATTTTTGTATCATTCCACAACACAAATTCGTATTCGGAATCACCATCAACATCATACACAGCTATTTTGGGGCCCGAAACAAAAAACGCATAATCATTCAAATCATCTATCGCCCAGTATGTGTCCTGTGATACGCCTTCGATGTGCCATATCTCTGTCGATATTGTATCGTTGTGAATCTCATATATGCCGGTTCCATCTTCGTCCTTAGTGAGGTGTGAGCTTGGTGCCGCATGGAGATTGTTTCCTATTGTTGAGCCATATTTCCAGTAGAATATGTAGTGTGGTGGGACAAATGCGTAGTAGTAGTTTTCTGTGTGTATTATCTCGGTGATGTTTGGGTTACCGCCCAGCTTTATTGTGTCTATGTATTCTCCAGTATGGTTGTAGTAGGCTATGGTGTTATTGTTGTTTATCCATCCCACAATTAGGTTGCATTGCTGTGTGTTTGGGCCTCCACCGATATAGATTCTGTTGATGTTGTCTCTTCTGTTTGTTTTCCACCTTACTGTTAGGTCGTCATTGATTATGTATATGTAGTTCTGTGTTAGGACTGCTATTTCCTCGTGTCCGTCGTTTTCTATGTCGCCTATGTCCCAGTCCAATATTTCTTCTGTGAATGTTACTATTTTCTGCGATCCGTTTATGGTTATGTAGTTTTTGCCTCTTATAGCAATATCTATGTGTGTTCCTATCTTTATCCTTTCTACTTCGCATATTTCTCCCGGATATAGCGCCGTCTTTTCGGTATACTTAATAATTGTTGGTGTTTCCTCTTTTATATCAAAACGCTGCATTTGATAACGCTGTATTTGATTCATCCTGTTTTTGTGTATTATGTCGCTTGTTGTTCTGTATGTGGAAGAAACAGGCAGATTTTTTATGTCGGTATGGAGGGTGTTTATTTTTGTTTCTGCTGTGTAGGAGATGCAGGAAAATATGAGAATTATGATGATGAGTTTTTTCATTGTTGGACACCGTTTCACTATATATTTAATAAAAAATAATATATTTAAAATGTAGAAAAAAAGTAGAAAAATTTTTCTTTGCTTGTATTTATGCGATTTTTTTTCATTAGGTTTTTTCTGTAAAGTCCACAAAGTAGTTGGAAGAAGACTGACTATCCTGACGGCCGATGGGCTCATAGCTGAAATATTAAGATGCCTATAGATCGGCGGTTCAAGTCCGCCAAGGCACCACTAAAAAATCAAATCCAATACTATACAAGGATAAAAAATTATCCTATTTAAAAGATCACACACAAAATCAGAGTGGTGCACGCTCATCACAAATCAGAGCAGGTCCAAACTCATCATCCAACAAATATTTAATCACCATAAAAAATTTTATAACTACCACAAAAAACAAATTCTAACCAAGCAATCCCAACTCTATAACCCAAAAAAACATAAACAAAACTCGACAGCTAATCAGACGAATCCCAAATAAGAACATCCAGAAACCAAAAAACAACAATCAAAAAAACCAAACTTATCACATAACTTTTCCGCACACCAACCCCAACAAGACTCAATACAAAAACAACAAATCAAAGAAAAAGGGGCAAGCACACACCACATTAAGCGACACCGGGCTTCGGGCTCTTAGTAGCGGCAGCCTCGGCCCTCGACTCATCGTCTCGGACCATACAGCCCCGCCCTATCAAACCCGTGTTCTACGGGAGCCCTCGCCGCCTCGTCTTGGGGGCGGGTTCCCGCTTAGATGCTTTCAGCGGTTACCCGCTCGGGCGTAGCTGCCGGGCATGCCCTGTCGGACAGCCCGTAGACCAGTGGCCCGGGCGCCCTGTTCCTCTCGGACTAAGGGGGCCTTCCCCTCAGGCGGCGAACACGCCCGACAGGAGAAGTCTGAACTGCCTTGCGGCGTTCTAAACCCAGCTCACGATCCCCTTTAATGGGCGAACAGCCCCACCCTTGGCCGCTTATACACGGCCAGGATGGGAAGAGCCGACAGCGGAGTGACAAGCGGGGAGGTCTCTAGGGGCGATCGCTCCCCACTGTCCTGTTACCCCCGGGGTAACCTTTCTCATATCCCGGGCCCCCACCAGTGGGGACACCGGGGTTCGCTAGGACCGGCTTTCGCCCCTGGGAGCCCCATTGTGAGACTCCCAGTCAGGCCAGCTTTTGCCCTTGCACTCTGCCCCGGGTTTCTGTCCCGGGTGAGCCGACCTTAGCGGGCCCGTGCTTTCTTATCACGGGCGTGCCG
>JAUQYS020000328.1:0-5302 GCA_030587585.2 Candidatus Njordarchaeota archaeon | reverse complement strand
TTCTTCTTGTTTATTATTATACATTCTTGAATTCCAGGTAGCAAAACCTCTACTGCCTTTGCCAAGTTCCACATTTTGGGATTTTGAAACAGCTTAAATTCTGCTAATTCTTTTTCGGCCTCGATACCTTTCATTCGAGTCATATATGTTGTTTTTTCAACAGAAACACTCGAAATTTTTTTAAGCGTTATGCTTGTGGTTACATGACCAGCAACCGGTGTTTTCGATGCAGCTTTTTTCGCCATTGTTTCAATACTTCTGGAAATCTCCTCTAAGCCCTCGAGCGGTTCTAATATGATGAAATCCGTTACCTTTTTGTGCACTATACCTATCTTTTCGATTATATCCTTGTTTGGTCTCGTTTCAAACATTATTGATTCTAAACAGTTAAAAGCCATGTTGACTTCGTCTCTATTTTTGCATGATATTAGTAAATGAGGAACCCTGTATCCAAAGTATGGTACCGTTATTCGGGACAAATAATCCACTAGATAACATCCTTTTTTTATCGCCTCCTCGTCTGGTCCCTTATCCTTCTTTGTTCCTACTAGAACAACTGCAAGCGCGCTTTTCATTTTCTTTTTTTCTTCTATCTCCTTTTTTATCATTTCCTCTAATAGCTCAACAGATTTAACATCTGTAGAATCATAAAAGAATATGTAGCCACTTATTTTTTTCAACACGCTTTCCCGTTCCTCTACGAGGTCTTCTTTACCAGGCACATCTATCAGATGTAAAATATACTTAGTCTCGCCTAAGTTTCCAGTAATTTTTATTTCGAATCGATATATTCGGGGGATCTCTTTTTCAATAGCACGTCTATTTGGTCTCGTGGGGCTGTATTTTCCAGTGAAAAGGATTCTCCTAAATAATGATTTTCCTGAGCCAGACGGTCCGAAAAGAGCAACGTTGAGTCTATATGCCTCAGCGTTTTTTAAAAGGTTCGCCAAAGATTTTCACCAATCTAAAAAGAGATTCCTAAATATCTAAATATTATATTAGTTTTGATAGTTTATATAAATGCTAAAAAATGCATCAAAAAAGAAAAAACTACTTTCTTTCCTTCGGTCTCCATAGATACATATATAAAATGACTGCAAGCACAATTACTGAGAGTATAAGCGATAACCAAAATACTGGAAATCTTTGGGGACTGCCTGAGTCCAGAGGATCCCAGCCGTTTATTAATTCTGTTCTGTCGTCAAAGCCATCCCCATCGGTATCTCTTAGATATGGATTTGTGCCATATATCATCATTTCTTCATAGTCTGTGAGCAAATCCTCGTCTCTATCATAGTTTAATGTGTTATACGTAGCCATCTTGTTAATACCAGCACACATTGAGCTGCCTCTAGAATTATAGGATATCTCTAGGTATGCCACACCAGATGAAATCACAACAATCTCCGTTTTTTCATCATTATCGAAATCTCCTGCCAATATATCGGCTTTGTCGCCAACAATGTCTAGAGCGAGTGGTTTAGACACATCATCTCCAGTCACTAGATTTTTGATCGCAATCTCTCCAGGCAGAGCTACTATAATATCCTGTATCCAATCTTCGCCTATGTCCAAGACCGTAAAGCCAGACACATACTTATCAAAGTTTATTGTTTTTTTCTCCTCGCCCATATGATCGTATATTGTTATATTTTTACCAGAAGCTACAATTATGTCGAGAAAGCCATCAGCATCAATATCGGTAATTATCGGATGCGGATCTGTGTATATTTCTTCCTTAGAAATCATAAACAGTATTTTTCCGTCAAGATCAACGGAATACAGCGAGCCACTTTGATAAACTAGAAAATCTGCGCCTCTATCGTAGTTTATATCTCCAACCGCTATTGGTATTTCTGGAAGCACAGAAACATCAAATCTTCCTTCGATCGTCCCATTAGAAGCTATGAGATATGTTGCTCCCTCCTGCGACATAACTACAATTTCGAGCTTTAAATCATTATCAACATCATATACTGCTGGTGGTATTCTTACTAGAAATTCTGTCATATTAAGTGTCCATTCTACAGACCCAAAAACAACAATTTTGTTCTCTAGGTTGAGTATAATTTCGTCTTTCCCGTCAAAATCGATATCTCCCGCTGAGATCCCATACACTGTCCCATTTGTTGTATAGAGTGTACTAATGTTTTTTTCCGTAATGGATAATATTTCTGATACACCATCACTATAGTCGACAAATATGCCTTCATCCAAACCATCACCATCAGTATCCGCATAAATCATATTCGCAAAAATATTGTATGTCCCGATATAGCCCATAATACCGCTTTTATTTATCAGCATTATTTTCTTATTTGTCAGAGGTATTGCTCCCATACCATCAAAAATTATTGGATGCACACCTCCTAGCAAGCCTCCTATCAGTTCACATTCCGAATATATGTCCCACGAAGCCATATTCACTATCTTTACGGTTCCCGCAGTTGTTACTACTATTATTTGATCTTCCGACGTACCAGCAAAATTTCCGACAGCAAATGTATACAAGTACTCGTTGGTAACAGTAAAAACTTTTTCTATCCCAGAAGAATTCGCTAAGACCATTGATCCTTTACCACTTAGATATAATATCTCTCCCTCATCATCCTTATCGACATCATTAATATAGACTACTTCTTGAAATCCTTCCACACTTCCAATAGTTGATACCTCAAATAGTGTATTATTTGTTGGAAAATCTACAGCAAAATAACTGGTACTAGAACCAACAAATATATCTTGTTTGCCATCATTATCAAAATCATACACACCCAACGCATATGCACGAGACGATAAATTAAGCTCAACAATGTTGCTCCCATCAAGAACCTCTAGTCTTGTTTCTACATTACCCCGCCTCAAAGGCGTTACGGGAATTATGATTTCGTATTCATCGTCCCCATCGAGATCTCCTAATATTGGCTTCATGCCAATGCTCTCGCCATAAGATAAATTAAGATTCACACTTGTTAAGACATTTCCATTAGTATCAAAAACTGATACATTTCCCATCACTGAGACAGTTACTAAGTCGTCTTCTCCGTCGCCATCAAAATCACCTACTGCTAAATAATACGCTATGTAGTCTATGTTTATGTCGATCTTTGGTTCAAGCGATGAGTAATCATAAACATAGAGAGTACTTTTTTCTCCACTAACAGAGTTAACCACGATACTATTTCCCCATTTTGCGAGTGCCTTTATTCCTGGTATCGTTATGTCTACTTTTGAGCCCGAC
Organism: Candidatus Njordarchaeota archaeon; assembly: GCA_030587585.2. GTDB lineage: Archaea > Asgardarchaeota > Njordarchaeia > Njordarchaeales > Panguiarchaeaceae > Panguiarchaeum. Next base: position 2,061 of record JAUQYS020000328.1, on the reverse strand, counting down.
GCTGAAAACGAATAAAGCTTTTCTGAGCCCGCAACAAAAATCTTTTCTCCCACAGTAACTGGGTCTACTATAACGCTCCCAATATGTTTAACCCAAACTACTCCACTACTATTTATAGCCACTACTCCTAAAGATGTACCAATTATGGCCAAATCATTCGTATCATCCAGAATAGCAACATTAGTGTTGGGTTCGCCATGAAATACTGTTGACCAAATCTTACTTATCGTTATTTCTTCAGCCGAATCAGCAGTAAAAGTCATACCAAAAGCGGGATATACAAGCATCACTAGTAGCAATAAACCGAGCAGAACTTTCTTCATAAACAACACCAATAACCTCGCAAAAAAATATGTTAATCTACTTAAAATATAGGCTGACAATCAAAGATCGTATCCGAACATATCGATCTTCGGGGTCGTTTATGTTCATAGTGATAAATTATAATGCGATCTCTTCCATACCCGTTTCTGGTGATATTCTCCACATATTAAGTTTTCTCTCTATTTTCCCGCTTTTAATCGCTTTTTGTAGTCTATTTCTAAGATTTCTTAGTATATTTTTCTTGTCGTATACTATTATCCCAAAAAATATGGCATCTAGGAGAAATCCAGTAAATCCGCTGAAAGCACTTTCAATTTCTTTCTCACCCATCCATACAGCGCTTATTCTGGCTGGTCTCTTAGGAGCTATTTTCCTGCTTAACATTATTTTTTCTACATAATCGCAATCAAAGTCTGGAGCCACTATTATTATGTCTATATCGCTATCTATTCTTGGTTTTCCATATACAATAGATCCATATACCAATATGCCCGTTATGTCCACATAGTCAGATAGAATACTTATGTATCTGATTATTTCGCTTATGTATACATCATATATGCCATTTTTTCTCAATTCTTCAACTATTTCATCAAGCTCTTTTTGGCGCATAACTTTTGACCTTCCATAAGTTTTTCACAAAGTGGCCTTAACGTTTAGGTAGGCTTGTTTTGTTCTTTCTAAGTGGCGATAATCAATCGATGAGTGAGAACTGAGTGGTATTGGCCAGACACGCAACAGATATCCCAAATCGGCGACAAAAAGCGGATGTGGATGTTCCAATTTTAAGAGAGAAGAGACCGGGGACTATGCGGACACTTTGATGTGTCTGCGGACATTCGATTATCAGCCAGAAACAATAATGACTAAGCCTAAAGCCAATAAAACAAAGATGATTTCCGTATGAATTTTTGGGTGTCCGCATATGCGGACAGAGGTGTCCGCACATGTGTCCGCACTTTTCCTCGATGAGACTATCTCTCGGCGAACTTAGATTGGACAAAAGTGGCATATTTTTGGGTGGAGTGTCCGCACATTTTTTTCCACAATTTGAAAGTGTCCGCACTTTTTTGTGATAAAAGTTCTCTGTAGGTTGTTTAGATGCGACGATAGCTATGTGTTTTTGGCTTGGTGTCCGCAGGGTGTCCGCACATTCAAGTGAAGTGTCCGCACATGTGTCCGCACTTTTTGGGTATCTCGCGTATATTGTTGTTGGTTAGATTTTATGAGGACGGCCTATTTTTGGGGTGTCCGCAAGCATATCAAAGTGTCCGCAGGTTTACATTCGATCTGGCTTGCTTTATCGGCTTTTTCGTGTGGGTTTCTTAGTCGCGGTGTTTCGCGATAAATTTTTGTCGCGTTGCGGTCTTTACATTCGAGCTGTGTGTTTTTGGTTTATTCTGGTGTTGTTTGTTCTGTTTGTTCTGTGTTTTGTTGTTGTGTTGTTTGTGGTCTTATTGTTTTTTGTATTATTTCGAGTATTTGTTGTTGGTGTTGTGTTGTTGTTTCTGCGAGGGTTCTCAGTATTTCTATGAATGTGTCTCTGTTGGATATTAGTTCGTCGGTCATTATGCTTGTTATTGTTGGGGCTATGTCGAGTATTTTTATGTTGCTTGGTGCATTATGGTATAAGAAATTTCAGATTGATTATTCTAACAGGACTAATTGAGGCAAAATATCACTTATCATTATCGGACTGCTATGTTTTAGCAACAGAACTCCTTAGAGCAAAGCCGG
>JAUQYS020000246.1:0-2525 GCA_030587585.2 Candidatus Njordarchaeota archaeon | reverse complement strand
GGAGTTCTAGGCATGATATATGCATATCTGAATGATACTCCGATAAATATTTCGCACATACAGTCAGTTGAATCTTCCCAGGGTATCTACAGATGCTTTATTAATCTGTCCGATATTGTCGAACCAGGAAAAATATATAACATCAAAGTGGTTGGTTTCGATTCATGTAACAATCAAGTAATTAGGAATATTACTTTTAGATTGAGCAACTTTTCATATAATATTCCCGTAACCAGCTATGTTAATACCTATAAGTCTCTAGATTTTACGGAGCTAAAAAACCTGGGACTAAAATATGTATACTTCCCAGAATCCATAGACTTTTATAAGGCCAAATCAGTGTATTTAATAGCATTAACTGGAGGGACCGATACTCGCGATGTAATTGTTCTAGCTGTTTGTCCTCCAAGCTTTGAGGAGATTATGTACATTCCAGTTAATGTCCCGGAGAAGAATGTTATGGGTCCTGTTATAAAAGTAGTAGGGAATACACTTTACTTACTATATTTTGAACATTACCTAGAGGGGGGATACAATATATGTGTGGCGAAATCCGAAGATTTTGGAAAAACGTGGACAAGACTAGATAAGGCCGTACTTGGAGATCTTATGGAAAACAAAACGCTTAGTGAACCAAATTTTGTAATAGACAATGACAATAATGTATACGTATTTTGGAAAATATTTGAGACTGAAGAAGTGTATTATATTAAATATAGCGGATCGTCATGGAGCTCACCGACATTGGCTCCCTTTAGTCCAGTATTTTATTATTCCGTGGAATTTGGTACTGATGGGCAATGGCATATTTTACTTAGGCGATTAAATGAGAAGCCCAAATATCTATATGGGTATTATCTGAATAGTCTGTCCGAAGAACTTCTACCTTTTGAACCTACAGTAATAACTGTTGATGGAGGCATGTGTTTAGGTGCTAACGATACTCCTATGGCTATCTTCTCAGTTGTGGAAAATCAAATATTTGCGGCATATAGATCCGATAAATGGAAGGTGTTTAATATATCATTCCTTCAATTTCAAAGTGTTCCAGGAGTTATCGACCTATGTGGAAATCCAAATAATAAAATAATTTCGGGAATATTATACGGCACACTAAGCGGATCCAGTACGATTCGCTCATATTTTTGTATTTCCTTTGATGCTCTCGAACAACAACAGCAACAACAACCTACCCAGCCACCCCTTCAGATTGGGTTAAATCCTTTTACTTTCCTAATTACTAACATAGCTATTGTTGGGGCGGGAATAGGATATAGGTTCTATGCGCTTGGAGATGAGATGTCAGAAGCAAATAAGTTTGGTCTATTCTTGGTTGTGTTAGGCTATTTTATTGGTCTACCGTTTTTGTATAGTTCTATGATTCCTTCAATGAATATCGTGGCATATATGATGATAGCAGCGTCGATACTTATAGGGATCGACTTTATGATTGGTTCTCAATCCGATAAGACCCTATATGGATTAATGTCACCAATAGGAGTATGCTTAAGTGTTGTTTCTATCTATATGCTTTTACCAGAATCAATGCTTGCTGCGGCAATAGCAACATTGATAGCTATACCAGCAATACTTATAGGGGCGTCTAGTCCATCAAGTGAGAAACTACCATCAGCTTTTGTGTTCATCTACTATTTCATAATATTAACAATAATAGAAATAGTTCTTTGGAACTTTTTTGGTGTTGTTTTGTGGCTAGCTGCTCTGATGACAATAATACCCAATGTTTTGCTAGGTATGGATATGTGCTGGACAAGTGCCGATGAGGATGGAGGAGTAATAATTTTTGCTGGAGCCGGAATCGGCATTTATATAGGAGAAATATTCTTCATGTTTGGATATGAGACATTGGTATTTCTTCTACCAGCATTATTATTGCCACTATTGATTGTTGTTTCGCGTGTACAATAAATTAGTGTGTCTTTTCTATTTTTTCTATCATTTTTTTAATTTGTTCGTCTGTTGGGTGTCTCCTAAGCCATTCAACAGCATCAAAGTCTCTATCGAATGTATATATATCTTTTATATTTAGCTGCTTCATGATTATGACGGCTAATGCATCATTAGGCTCTAGCCCATAGTTTAAGCCAATAGCAATGGCATTCTTGTAGAGTTCCACAGTCACATCGACAACATCTATGTGTTTAGCTGTGATTATAGAATTCATTAAGCTTGCAACATCAATAATCGAAAGAGACTGTTTCACTATGTTGCATATCTCCGATAAATGTACGACACTAGTAACTGCTTTTTCTTCGCCCTTAGAGATCTTTCTGATTATGTCTTTCGCCAAGATCTTCAGGGCTTTAGCTGTAGGGTCTAGCTTTTTCTTTTTTGCTTTATAGAACGCATATATGAAGACATTCGCATCAAGAAATTTCGTCATATTGACCGCCATAAAATTTTTTCTCGAACTCTTTCCAATTTTTTATCTCATTGACGCGCAGATCTATGCTATCAAAGAATTCTTCAAGATTTTTTGTTGCGATAGGTCTGAGCTCTATGCT
>JAUQYS020000250.1:0-3478 GCA_030587585.2 Candidatus Njordarchaeota archaeon | reverse complement strand
GATATGCTCCGGAAGAATGCGCGAATTAGTATTAAGGGATCCGAGAGTATTGTTGATATAGTTAAGAGGGAACGTAAGTGAGGATATACGTTGATACGGGCCCAGTTTTGGCCTATGTAATAGAAAATGATCCTAATCACTATCGCGCAAGGAAGATACTAGATTCTGCTAGATCAGAGGAGTTTGTTATTTCTGAGATTTCTGTATTAGAAATGCTATCGGTTTTGTCTAGAAACTTGAACTACATAAATATAGATTATAAGTTTCCTGAGATAATTAGTGTAGAGGACAAAGTCAAAATTATTGTTGCTTATTGTGTTAAAAAATTAAACTTAAAGATTCTATATACAAGATGGAAAACAAGAAAATTGTTTGTTTCTGGTGTAGGCTTCAATGTGTCGGACATAGTGTATCAAGCTTCGAAATTGGCCACAAAGTTAGGGCTTCGTACATTGGATTTGTTGCATATTGTTTTGGCTTGGAGGCTAAATGCCGATATGTTTTTGACTCTGGATAATGACATTATTGGAAAATCGGAAATAATAAGAAATATGCTGGGCATAGAGGTCGCAGGTTTTAGCTAGGTTGTTTCGGTTAATAGTATTGCTTTAAATTTGTTTATAATATTTCAATTTTATTTAGAATATTGGAAAAAATTTTGGTGTATAAGAATGTATTGGGGTTGGCGTAGAAGAGGAAGAAGAGGAAGATGGCGATGTTGTTGGTTTGGATGGGGACGTGGAGGCAGATTTATGTGGAGACAATGGGGAGCATGGGGTATGGGTAATATGTATAATGCCCCATATGTCTGGAGAGGAGGCAGTTCTCCTAGTACTTATGATCAGAATTACATTTCTGGAAATATGACTTATAATGTAGGTGGGGATATTTTGAGTAAGGCTAAGATTATTCTTGATAATGCGGTTATCTCTTCTCGGAAAGGTATTGTTGGTGGGCAAATAATATATCAAGGTAGAGTGGTTGGTCATATTTGGGAAAATGTTAAGCTTAGAGACCTAGAAATTGGTGCCCCATTTTATAACAATTATTATTGGTCTGTTCCTCTTATGTATAAGGGAAAAATTGTTGGATACTTATATCTATGAGGTGAGTAATGTGAGAATCGCCATATCAGTAGATAATAATTTAGGGGAGAACTCCCCTGTCGCATATCGTTTTGCCCGAGCCCCATTTTTTGCTATAGTTGACGTAGAAAATGGCCAAATAAAAAACATACAGATCATCCAAAACCCCAATGTCATGGCACGTGGTGGTGCTGGGCCAGCAGTAGCACAGTGGCTAGCAAGTATGGGCGTAAATGTTGTTATAGCGTCCCGAATAGGCCCAAACGCCGCTATGGCTTTGTCGTCTATGGGAATACAAATGAGATCGTCAACACCTGGAACACCTGTTAGACAAGCATTGATTATGCATGGATTTATTGGCGGTTAGCTTTGAAAAAACCAGTAGAGATCGTGATTGCTAGCGGCAAGGGAGGCACTGGAAAAACGACTTTATCTTCTTTTTTGATAAGTTTTTTGGCGCCTAGAACTAAGCTAATAGGTGTTGATGCCGATGTTGAGGCACCCGATTTGGCAATAGCACTTGGTGGAGGAAGACAAATTCTAAGAGAGGAGATATTCGATAGTATGATAGCAGAAGTTGACTTTAATAAATGTGATATGTGTGGGGACTGCTTTAATATTTGTCAATTTAGAGCCATTGAATGGCGTGATGGTCCTAAGATTATTTCCCAGATGTGTGAGGGATGCGGTGCATGTAGTATTGTCTGTAACAAAAATGCAATTAGTCTAAGAACAGTAAAAACTGGCGATGTCGTGATTATCGAAACAAAATATGCTAATGTTATAACGGGCGAGCTTGTTATTGGAAGAAAACATTCTGGAAAACTTGTTGAGCTGATAAAAGAAAAATCTAGGAGGTACATTGATAGTGGAATAATAGTAGTTGATGCTGCGGCGGGCATAGGCTGCCCCGTGATTTCCTCTATTGCTGGGTCAGATTATTTGGTGATTGTTATTGAACCCACAGATCAAGCATTAAATACTGCTGATAAGCTTGTCAATATTGGGAAAATCTTCAATGTTGATATTGGGATAGTTGTAAATAAATATGATCTTAATCCAGATTTTCTTGATTCGTTTGAAGAATGGGCAAAGAAGAGAGGCGTAGAGATACTTGGTATGGTGCCCTATGATGATGTTGTAGTAGAAGCATATGTAAATATGAAAAGTCTCGTAGAATATGCTCCTGGCTCAAATGTTGTTAGTGTTCTTGAAGATATCGCCGAAAAAATTTTTAGGAGACTTGGTGATTTAGGTGACTAGGATAATCACGGTTGGTGGTGGGAAAGGAGGAACGGGAAAATCTATAGTTGCCACTAATATTGCCGTAGGACTATTTAAGAAAGGATACAATGTACTTCTGGTTGATGCTGATGTCGAATCACCAGTTGACCATATATTATTAGGCGTTAAAAGAGAAAAAATCGACGAAATAGTTGGTTTTGTACCTATCATTGATAACGATAAATGCGTAAAATGTGGAATTTGCGCTAATAAATGTCCAGAACATGCTCTAATTGGTCTTCCTGGTAAAGTACCAACGCTGATAGAGAGTCTATGTGAGGGTTGCTCGGTATGTAAGCTAGTATGCCCAGTAGGCGCTATAAGTGGGGGAAAGAGGCCTCTAGGATCGATATATAGAACGAATTGGAAAGGAATGGAGATAATACAGGGCGAAGTTAATCCCGGAGTAAAACAACATGTAAATATAACTGCAGCTACAATAGATTATGCGTCTAGGCTTTTTGAGAAGTATGATTATGTAGTAATAGATTCTTCTCCTGGAACAGGAGCAAACATCTGGCTGACTTTAAGAATAGCGGATTTAGCCATAGCTGTCACAGAGCCTACTCCTCTCGGATTAAGTGATCTTAAAAGATATTTGTCTCTTGTAGAAGGTTTGGGGAAGAGATATATCATAGCTCTAAACAAATCAGATCTTAAAGGTGGTCTGAAAAAACCAATAGTAGATATAGCAAGAGAAAAAAGAGTAGAGATCTATGAGATAAGATATGATAAAAGTATACTCGAGTCATATATTGAAAGAAAACCGATTCTTGAATATAACCCTAAAGCTCATGGAGCACTAGACATAATGGCTCTAGTAGATGCTATGGCTATGCATTAGGTTTTTCTTTTTAATTAATTTATGGCGAGTATTGAGAATATTCTTATTTCCACGTAGTAATGTTCTTTGAATCCAGAGAAAATAATTGGGTTTACGTAATATGCGATATAGGTATTATTTAGATTCCAGACAGGGTCTTTCTCATAGTACTTCAATAGTATTTCAATACTTATATGCTCATCGGCACTATAGAGCCTAAGTGAGATATTTTCTGATGTTATGCTAAGAATTTCACATTTATATCTATGAGAATCTAATGGGTCAC
>JAUQYS020000234.1:0-2893 GCA_030587585.2 Candidatus Njordarchaeota archaeon | reverse complement strand
ATTCCCAAGAAGCTCTCGGGATAATAGAAAAGGCAGATATTAAAGAGAAAGAGGAAATATATAAATCTTTGGCGATAATATTAGGCAAGGCTGGAGATCTCGATAATTTTAGGAAATCTATAAAGCAGCTCTCAATTGAGTCAAAAATGGAGGTTCTTTATGAGGTGATCCAGGACACAAAATTGGATGAGAAAGATCTTAATCAAATAATAGGAGAGTTTTTAATGGAGTTAAAATCTGTCGACTATGATGATGAGGACGCATGCAAGTACATGACTAATATTTTGGCTTATCTTGGTGATTATACCAGAGCTAGGGGTTTCGCTAATAGTTTTTGTTCGATAATTAAGACTAAGGATTATTCTTTTCTTGGAGAATCTTTTAGACTACTCGATGAAGTCGATTGTGCTGATCTGAAAATGATCCTTGGCGATAAGAAGGATGGACTGGAAATCCTAAAAAAGGTTGCAGAAAAAGCTAAAAATGCTAATAAAAGTAGATTGTTCACATATATTTTCAATATTGTTGATATTGCCTCAAAGCATGGTCTCTACGATGAGGCCATAAAATTTATGAATATGCTAGAAGTAACGGCTCAAAGAGGATCATGCGCATCTATTGTGTTGGAATATGCATACAAAAAAAAGTCCGACATGGTAGATAAATTAATTGAGGAAATATCAAGTAGTATTGATAATGATGCCGAAGCTCTTCTTAGAGTCAGTACGGTTCTCAGAAAATATAATAATGAAAAATGGCGCGAGTTCTTTGAGCGCATATCAATGGAGGATGTAGAAAAAATTGATGTGCTTGTACTAATAGATATTCTTGAACAGATGGCAGATAACGGATTTGACGATATGCTAGAAAAACTCGCACAAGTGCCAATATATTGGGAAGACCTAAAACGTGATGTCGAATCTTTATTCAAGTATGCATACATATTATACGCCACGGGAAGAATAGCTGGCGGATCAAAAGTTTTTGAGGACTACATAAACGAGGTAGTTACATCAAAGGAGATGAGGATAGAATACAGCTTTCCTATATATTACTTGAAGGCGAGCTTAACCGCTATTAAAAGATATCCCGAGAAAATAAAGGAAATCGACTTTGATGAAAGACTTCAAGAAAAATTAACTTTACTACAAAAACATATTATATTGCCGCAGTCGATTGAACAATTCTTAGAAAAAATAAAGACACCAAAATATAGGAAGATAGCATCAGAAAAAATAGCTGAAGAAATACTTCTAAAACATAAATGTGTTGGCAAAGAAAAAGTATTGATTTTAATCCCAGAAAAAGAGAGACTAGACGAAATAATATCACGAGTAGCGAGAAGACTAATGGATAGAGGAAATTTTGCTGATGCTATAACATGTGTCAATCTGATCAACGATAATAATCTAAGGTTCGAGTTATTAACCGCTATGGAACATAGGTGTGCCCTTAAGCTCTGCAAGGAACTACCAACACTTCTTAAAAGAACAATAGCTATGGTAGAAGAAATGAAAAAAAAGAATAAACTCGAGACCGTGGATGAAGCCAAAATAAGAGCTGATCTCGCCATAGTTTTTAAGTTCGCTGGAAAAAACAAAGAATATGAAGAATCACTAAATGAAGCCATAGAACTAGCAAAAAACATGGCACCCAAAGTCGAAGGCAATATAATCGCAGAAAAAAATGTGGCCGAAGTATATGGCTATTTGGCCGCATCTTTGTATGTTCAAGGAGACCCACGCTCAGACGAACTGCTTAAAAAATCAGTCAAATATGTTTTGCAGCTTCCAAAGGGCCTCAGGATAAGAGTTTTGCTCAAAATAATAATATGGTTACTGTTTGCGGGATGGTTTTCAGCAGTAATGGAATTATTACAACTTGAGCAAATAAGAGCAGCTCTTCCTCTTATAAGAGCTTCCTTGATAGATGCATATGTTAGAAATGAAATGTATGATGAGGCCCTGAATACGGCTCTATCTATGTGTGCTTCTGAGCTTGATGAAATAGAGACATACATAAGTTATGCGAATTCTCTAATAGATACCCCAAAAAGGGAAGAGGCTAATAAATATCTCGAGATGGCCATGAGTCGATGTAGCAATCTTGCGGATGAAGAAACCAAGATAAGAACCACAATAAAAATAGCAGAAGCATATGCAAGAGCTGGTATTATTGATAAAGCTAGAGAAATATTGACATCGCTATCTGAAAAAATAAAAACAATTAAGGACAATGAGACAAGAGAAAAACTTATTTCGCTCATGGCCCCCGCATATTATCTTATAGAAACAGCGTCTATAACCGAGGAATGAACTAATAAGTGTTAAAAATGGAGATAATAACTAAGGAACAAATATTAGAGAAATTAGAAAACTCTCAATTAATAATAAAGCCCTTTAAGAGCAAAAATCTAAGCGAGATAGCATATGACATAGAATTGTCAAATGAATTTGTATTACTAGATGTTTCTTCTAGCTCAATTATCGACCCCCAGAATTATAAGTCCTTCAAATACATTAGAACACATAAGGATGAAATAATACTGCAACCCCAAGGGTTTATTCTAGGACGCAGCCTTGAGTGGATAGAAATACCAAACAACATATTCGCAATGGTCTCCGGAAAATCGAGTCTAGCTCGTTTGGGCGTACAGGTAGAAACAGCATACATACTTCATCCTGGGCACCGGGGCTATGTTGTGCTCGAAATAAATAATAGAAATGTGGCTCCGATAAAGCTAAGAGCTGGCATGAGAATAGCGCAACTATTATTTTTTGAAATGAATAAGTCCGTTGAGCCGTATTTTAAGACAGGTACGTTTGGTGTGCAAAAAGATATTATGATCCCAAAAGAAATTAATTAAATAATGTTTCCTAATGTTTGTGTAATA
>JAUQYS020000243.1:0-3394 GCA_030587585.2 Candidatus Njordarchaeota archaeon | reverse complement strand
TATTGCTCCTTCTTTTGTTGCATTTTCTTCGACTTCTACTATGTCCTGCTCAGAAATTTTATCGGGAGGCCCATATGTGGCCACTACTTTAAATCCTAGATACTCAACAAATGTTTTCTGCCATAGCATGACTACTACTGGCGTATTATTAAACCCATATTGAGAAGCTATGTCTTTAAGTGTTGATTCTGTCACATTTATTGCCTCGAGACACTTAGATAATCTGTTCTCAACCTCCAAATCTAAGTATTGTTCAAGTGCATTGGCGACATTCGTATATATGTCTCTCGTAGCACCGGGTGTATTCCAGCTTGTACCAACAGACACTACTGGTACTGATAGTGTTCCCGATTCATTTGCGGAGTCTATTAAATCGCTTAACCAATACTCTCCCATTATACCGTGTTTTAAGATCAGATCAGCCTTACTAATTAGATCTACATCGCTTGGTCTTATATCATAGTGTCCTGGACATAGCGATGGCGGTACAAGATACGATGCCTTTACACTATCGCCCGCTAGGTCTTCTACGACGCTTGCTATGACTGATGTAGTGGTGACTACTACTGGTTTTTCTTCTTGTGCGCTTATTTTAGCATTAGCTACTAATAATGTTGATGTTACCATCAAAATACCTATTATTAGCATTATTTTTCTTTTCATTTGTAACACCTTATTGCCAAATAGTAACACTTTAATAATAAATAAATATGATCGAATATATAGACATATATGCAAATAATTATCGAGCTATGTACGTGTTAACAATGAGGCCCGCAATAGAAGCCAAAAATGTCTTTACGACATATCCAAAAAGTAATGATGTTGCCCTAAAAAATATTAACATAAACATACCATACAAAACCATTACCCTTATCACTGGGCCAAATGGGGCTGGAAAAACAAGTCTACTGGAGCTGATTCTAGGATTCCTTAAACCTATCAGGGGGTCTCTATATGTGTTAGGCATGAAAATGCCGAAAATGTCTAAAAAAATACGGAAAATGTGTAGTTATGTTGCCCAAAATTTTATGAAGCCTCCAAATACTCCTTATACATCTCTAGACGTTATAATTATGGGATTAGCCCCTTACAAAGGACCATTTGAAACCATAAACAAAGAAGAAAAGGAATATCTGAGAGATATTGCCTCTTTTCTTGGTATAGAGGATCTTCTAAATAGACCATTCGGGACTCTTAGTGGTGGACAGCAACAAAGAATCATGCTCGCGCGGGCGTTAATACGTAGACCTATACTTCTGCTCTTAGATGAGCCGTTTTCAAGTATCGATAGAGAAACTAGGGTCATATTATCCTCAATGATCCATAGCATAAAAGAAAATTTTGGAACAACAATAATAGTTGTTAGCCACGACGTAAAACCAATAATCGACTATGCTGATGGTATAATAAAAATGAAAAATGGTCGAATAGTTGAAGAAAAATGGAACTGATGCTACTGCTTCTTCTTGAATCCCTAGTTGCGGCGATACTTGCCGGCTCTCTTTGTGGCTACCTGGGCGTCTATCTTAAAAGACTCAGACTTATAACATTGGGTTTCGCTGTGGCTCATGGTGCAATTGCGGGCGCATCAATAGCATTTATGTTGCAGATAAATATAGAAATTACAGCTTTTATCGCAGGTATTATTGTCGCTTTCTTTATTGAGATCCTATACAAAAGGTTTGAGATAGAGAGAGACTTAGCTTCAATGTATGTTTTCTCAATATCTTCTGCATTAGCAATTATCGCCATATACTCATCCCCCACATTACTGCTAACCAGCGATATAGCAACACTCATACTGTGGGGAAGTATACTCTCAATGACACTGGATAAGATTATTTTTCTTGCTGTGATCCTCATAATCCTCATACTATATACCCATGCATATCGAATAGATGTAAATTCCCTTTTGTTTGATCAAAAATTGGCTGAGGCAGAAGGAGTAAACACCGAATATCATGCAGCCATATTGGTTCTTATTTCATCAGCCTCCATAGCAATCCTCCTCAAATTCGTTGGGGGGCTTCTTTTATTTTCCCTCATTTTCGGACCCGCAATAGCTGCCACAGTAATATCTCACAAAAGACAGGGACTAATAGGACTTCTCATAGGATCAGTCTCATGTAGCATAGGCGTCTTAATAAGCTTCTACTTGGATCTCCCAATAGGCTCAACAATAGCGTTATCTTCTGGCATTATTTCTGCTGTAATCTCAATATTAGCGACGCTTTTCGAAAAAAGAAGAATAATCAGAAGTATTTATAGAGATAATAGAGAAGCAAAATAATCGCAATAAAGTAAAAAGAAAAATTAAGAGTCTATAGCCAGCCTCTTAGACGCATGGCCTTAACTACCCTGTCCACAGCGACAACGTAAGCTGCTGTTCTCCAGTCAATATTGTATTTCTGCTTCGTTTCGTACATTGCATTGAAGCTATTTACAATCTTTCCTTCAAGTCTCTTTCTAACCTCATCCTCAGTCCAAGTTATTCCCTGTCTGTTTTGAACCCACTCAAAGTAGCTGACTATCACACCGCCAGCATTAGCTTGGAAGTCAGGACAGATAATCACGCCCTTCTTGTCTAGAATTTCGTCTGCTTCAGGTGTCGTAGGACCATTAGCAGCCTCACCAATCACTTTAGCTTTAACTTTGTCGGCATTCTCACCTGTTATTTGGTTCTCTAAAGCAGCGGGGACGATAACGTCAACATCCATAAATAAAGGATATGTTGTATCGCCTTCTATTTTCTTTTCAGCGTCAGGATAGTCTACAACACTTCTCTTTGAGCTCTTCTGTCTCTTCCATTCACTTAGCTTATCGGGATCGAGACCATTCATGTTTACTATTGTACCTTTTGAGTCACTAACAGCCACTATCTTAGCGCCCCATTCATGGAGGAACTTAGCTGCATAGTAGCCAGCATTACCATAACCCTGAATCGCCACAGTCGCTCCGTTGATGTTAATACCAGCTACCTTAAGAGCTTCCCTTACTGCTACAGCAGTACCATAGCCAGTAGAATAAATTCTGCCAAGCGAGCCAAATAGTTCTAGTGGCTTAGCTGTTACGACACCAAAAGCATTATAGCCAGCATATTTGGAGTACTCATCAAAAAACCAAGCCATCACCTGCGGGTTTGTGTATACATCTGGGGCAGGTATGTCAATGTCTGGATGTACTATGGGTGATATTGCTCTAAAGTAATTTCTGCTTAGTTCTTCGAGCTCTCTTGGAGTTAGTTCTTTAGGATTAACACGTATACCTCCTTTACCTCCACCATATGGTATGTCTGCTAGAGCACATTTCCATGTCATCCACATACTTAGAGCTATAACCTCATGCTTCGATACTTTGGGGGGGGATTTTTATTCCCCCCTCCAAGGAGCAC
>JAUQYS020000201.1:0-2844 GCA_030587585.2 Candidatus Njordarchaeota archaeon | reverse complement strand
CACGGAGCAAAGACTAGAAAAAATAATACAGATAATGCGAGAAGTAAATCTAGTCCCAGTAGAGGAATTTTTACATAAGCATCCAGTGGAACTATCTGGAGGGCAGAGGCAAAGGGTCGTAATAGCGAAGGCTCTAATAGTTGATCCTTCTTTCATTGTTGCTGACGAGCCGGTAAGTATGGTTGATGTATCTCAGCGTGCTGCGATTCTTGGTATTTTGGAGCGGGGAAGAAGAAAGAAGGGGGTAACAATATTGTATATTACTCATGATTTAGCAACAGCTGGCTATATTGCTGATAGGATCGCGGTGATGTATTTAGGAAAAATATTTGAAATGGGTCCCGCAGATCGTGTCTTGTTGGAGCCTCTTAACCCATATAGTAAGGCGCTTATTAGTGCTACGCCCATTCCAGACCCAACGGTGAAAAGAGAGAGGATCATTCTTAAGGGAGAAATCCCAAGCCCAATTTATTTGCCTCCAGGCTGTCGTTTTTGGCCTCGTTGTCCTTGGGCAATGGATATTTGCCGTAAGAAGGAGCCCCCTATGGTTCAGGTTGAGAGGGATCGTTGGGTTTATTGTTGGTTATTTGCTGAGGAATCTGCTGCTTAGTCCTTTTTTCTTTTGTTTTTGTGTAGATATTTTTTGGGTTGATTTCTTGTTTATGTGATGAGAGAAATCAATAGGGTCTGTGATTATCTCTCTAGTGCGGTAGCATTATGTATATCGATTCGCTAAAACTTCAAGATTTTCTTTAGTGTATAGGATATTAGCTTATGACTATATTTGATTTTTTGGGAATTTATTAGTAGTCATTACTTTGTTGGTGATATATATGGGATATGTAAAGTGGTATGGTCATTCTGCATTCGAAGTCAGTATTGGTGGTAAAATTTTTATAATTGACCCTTGGATCTCGAATCCTAAATCGCCAATTAGATCTGTTAATGATTTGCCTCGAGTTGACTATGTGATTGTTACGCATGATCATGGAGATCATTTGGGCGAATCTGTTGAGATAGCTAAGAAATTTGGTGCAAAAATCATAGCGACGTATGAATTAGCTAATAATCTCTCAAAGGAGGGTGTAGAAACCATAGGCGCCAATATTGGGCCGGTAAGTTTGGGGGATATAAGCGTAATATTTGTTCCTGCAACTCATTCCTCAACCCATGGCGTGCCTACGGGAGCCATAATCAAAAGCAAGGAGACTACAATATATCATGCTGGTGATACGGGAATTTTTTCTGAAATGGAGCTTATAGGAAAAATGTATGGTATTGATATAGCATTACTACCGATTGGTGGTCATTTTACTATGGGGCCGTATGAGGCAGCTTGGGCAGTTAAACTTATTAAGCCTAAGGTCGTCATACCTATGCATTATCAAACATTTCCCATAATTTCTGGTTCTCCTGAAGAGCTTAGCAAGCATATTAATGAAATGAATTTAGATGTAAAATTAATAGTATTGAAACCAAGCGAATCCTACAAGTTTTGATTTCTATTTCTTTTTTGGAGATAGATAATGGATAAAGTATCTCTGCCAAAGGTAGAACTACCAAGAGAACGTAGAGATCTTATCGATAAAATAGAGCGCGTAGCGGTTCATGCCAGCGATCTCGACGGGATAGCATCAGCGGCCCTGATCTTACTTATGAAACCAACAGTAAAAATAGATTTCTTGACAGTAGCCGAAGCAAAAAACTGCAGAAATAGCTACGATCTTGTGATAGATCTTCCAAAGATTGGTGATGCGATAAATATTGATCATCATAAAACTAATTATGATCGATTAGTGGCAGAAGCTAGGCTTTCCGAAATAGATCTAGTAGATCCAGAGGCACCATCCGCGGCGCTATTAGTGGCTAAGTATTTTGGTATTTTGGGAAATAAGCATGTGAAAAACATAGTTAATATAGCTACGAAGTCAGATCTTGGCAAATTCGACGACAAAATATATGTAATTGACAAAATTATAAAGTGCAATTCGAGAGATAAGGAGGCATTATACAGAATAGCTTGGGCGGTAGCTATTCATGGTAAAGACTTTGAAAAAGATGAATGGTTGAGGTCAGAAATAGAAAGAATAAAAAAAGTATTTGATGAATGTGATAGAATATCCAGATTTGTTGCCGATATCCTTCTCCGCAAACATAAAGCAAAAGCTGTTGTTCTTCATGTAGAGTCTTCGGTTCCCAGGATATGTATTGGAGACGTTATGCACAGGTATATAGAGTCTGGTGGAAAAATAATTGTTCTGATTAACACAATGCGTGAAAAAGATAAATATTGCCCATCACTTACCCAAAATATGGGTCAGCCATACGCAAGAATATCGATAAGATCGCGGGACAAAAATTTTGATGCCCGTAAATTCTTGGAACAATTTGGTGGCGGCGGTCACAAAGTTGCCGCTGGTGCTAGGATAAGTATTGATAACCTGCATGAATTTTTTTTATTTGTATTTCGGGAGCTTAGTAATTATTCTAGGTATGTCGTATACTTTAAAATAAATAAAGAAGCATTAGAATCTATGGGGCAGTAAAATGCATATATGTTTAACAACAGACTTTTTTTTGCCAGAAATAGGGGGAGTACAGACGCATGTTTATGACCTAGCTAGAACAGCAATAAAAGCTGGCCATAAAGTCACCGTCATCACAACCGTACCGAGCGAAAGGAAAATAGAGATAATAGAAGGAATAAGAGTTATACGTGTCGCGTATCCGAGATATGCAGGTATTCTTGAGCCATCGGGACTAAAAGATAGACTAAAAAAAATATTCTCTAAAATTAAACCAGACATAGTTCATGCACATCATGCTTTTTCTCCGATGGGTATA
>JAUQYS020000152.1:0-1933 GCA_030587585.2 Candidatus Njordarchaeota archaeon | reverse complement strand
TCTTTACTCTATACGGCTTATTTTTGCCAGAGCTAATAACGTGGAACAAAAGTTCTCCACGTGCACTTTCGATGATATGTATGGCCTCGCCAGGAGGGAATCGGGAGAATAGTGTTATTTTTACCCCGTTTTTCGTTTTTTCGGTCCTTATGTTTCCACTAGGCATGTTGCTTAGTGCCTCTTCAATTATTCTCATGCTTTCTTCCATTTCGTTTCTTCTAACAAGTGTTCTTGCATATGCGTCTCCATTATTATCGCATTGGACAGATAAATCTAGCTCATCATAAGCTTCGTATGGATAGTCTTTTCTGATATCAAAAGATACTCCTGAAGCCCTCGCATTAGGACCAGTAATATCGTATACATCTATATCTTTCTTAGGTATGATTCCGATATTCTTTGTTCTGTCTATGAAAGTCTGATTATTAAATAGTAGGTTATCATAAACCTTTAGTCTTTCTCTAAGATATTTAAATACTTCTCTGGCAGATTCTATAAAGCTAGAACTAATATCATTCCTGACACCGCCTGGAATATTGTAGAGCTGATATACTCTCCCCCCAGAAAGTTTTTCTAATAGGTAAAGTATTTTTTCTCGATCACCCCAAATGATCCTTGTAGCTGTGTCTATTCCTGCAGCCTTAGCGATTAATCCTAGATTTAGCATGTGGCTTTGAATACGTGAAAGCTCTCCTTGTATAACTCGAAGATACTTCGCCCTTGGAGGTGCCTCTATATTCGCAACTTTCTCGACAGCCCCAAAATAGCTTAGTTCATAAGATGCACCGTCAAGCACGCATATTCTGGGAACAAGCATCATATTCTGCCACCAAGTTCTGTATTCCATAAGTTTTTCGAAGCCTCTATGAAGAAAACCTGGGTTGGGAATAGATTTTTCTATGGTTTCTCCTGTTATTTTAAGATATATACTGAAGTTCCCTGTGGCTGGATGAACTGGGCCCATAGGGATCCTAACCTCGATCATATCTTTATTGGTTTTTGGAACATATGAATTTATTTTTGTTTTTTGTTTTTTGGGCTTCTTTCTGTCGTAACCAGACTGTATTGCATGTATTGCCTCCATAATAGCTAGGCCTATGTTTTCTGGTCTTGGAGGACAGCCAGCGATCCATATGTCCACTGGGACATATTTGCTTATATCTTTGATTGTGTTGTATGAATCCCAATATGTTCCACCAGTCATTGGGCAGTTTCCTAGTGCTAAAACAAATTTTGGTTCTGGCATCTCTTCGTATGCTCTAATAATGTTTTTCAAAGTTTTTTTGGTAACATATCCACCAACAAGTATTGCATCTGCGTGTCGCGGAGAAGCTACGGCTTTTATTCCAAATCGTTCCATATCAAAAGCACTAGAAACCCATGGTATTGCTTCTATAAAGCAGCATCCCGTCATATAATTCAGAAGCCATATGCTTCTAGACAATGCCCAGTGAGAAACATCTTTGATTGGTGGCGGGCCATGGTGTTCAAGTTTTGGTTCTTCGGCTAATTTTTCTGGAGAATAATTAAGCTGAGTTTTATCCATGGCGATAATGAAGGGAAAATTGGTCATCTTTAGTGCGTCTCTTGGGCATGTATCAGCACACAAGCCACAGAAACAACATTTACTGTAATCGATCGCTGGGTACTTAATTTTTTTATCGTCTTTTTGTCTTTCGACCATCGTGATCGCATGATTAGGACATACCTTCTCACATAAACCACAGCCTATACATTTATCGGGATAAAAAATATGTCTTCCTCGAAATTCTTCGGTTAGATTAGGTTTTGGGGGGAAAGAAAATGTAATAGGGCCTCTTTTAAATTCTTTTATTACTTCTACTATTGGCTTTAGGATTTTTGTTATGGCGCTCATAGTTTCTCCTCCTCCGCATACTGCTTCTCGGCATACTCATATAGATCAAAATCTTTT
>JAUQYS020000230.1:0-6970 GCA_030587585.2 Candidatus Njordarchaeota archaeon | reverse complement strand
CATGAATATGAGGTTTAACAGAACACGATATACAGGACATTTATACGATTATGATCTAGTCCCTAGGGCCCTTGATCCTATGGATCCAGACACCGATGGAGATGAATTCAGATACGAAGATGGAGCACTAACTAATTCTAGCGGATACCTTACAGATGGCTTTGAGTGGGATCTTGGTCTAAACCCATTTGCTATAGACTCAGATTTTGATGGATTTCAAGGAGTAATCAATTGTACGGATGACCTTGATCCGAGCCCATTTACTATGGATTTTGATGGTGATGGGCTTTTTGATTGGATAGAAGACTTTAATAGTAACGGTACATATGAACCAGAAAAAGGTGAGACGAATTATATGGATGCAGATACTGATGATGACGGCATAATTGATGGTAATGAAGATTGGAATCTTGACGGTCTTGTTGAGCCTTGGGAAACGGATCCCAGAACAAATGATACTGATATGGATGGTATAATTGATGGTTTTGAGATAGGGTTGTGGATGCCTCAAAAATCAGGTGTCGATACTAGCAATTGGCCGATGAGAGAAACAATAAACAGAACAACATATCTGACAGACCCAACTGATTGGGATACTGATGACGATGGTATTCCTGACGGCTGGTATGATTTCAACAATAATAGTATTATGGATCCTGGCGAATATGAGGATAAAGACCTGGATGGTATGATAAACTATGGAGCATGGAAAAACGGTACAGGATTTGGTGAGACTGACCCAACGAATCCCGATAGCGACTATGATGGGATATATGATCTTGCTGAGATAGAAACAGGAACAAATCCCATAGTTTATGATAAGCCAGACTTAGCAATATTTGCTGATGAGGTGACGTATAGTCCATCGAACCCGGTTTTGTGGAAGAATACGGAGTTCATAAGTATTGAAGTTACGGTAAAAATAAGGAATATTGGCAACAATAGTGCTCCAGCGGGACGGCATTATCGTCATCTTGAGTTAGGACTGTTATTCGATGAGGTCCTAAATGAGACGTCTACACGTAGTATAGCGGCCGAATATTGGACATATTGGCGAATAGGTCCTCAAGGATCACTCACTAGGAGTATTTCTGTTCCCCTAAAAGCTGGATTCCACAAGATAAAAATACACTTATGGAGTAAAATTTCTGAGGCTAATCTAAGCAATAATGATGCTATTATCTGCATTCATGTTCGCGCTCCCCCTACTGCCGAAGCATATTTGGATATATATGGGTATGATATTTATGGATACGCAGCACTCAACGAATCTGGAGTCTGCGAGGTGGGTCTTATTGGAATAGGAAAAGATGTCGATGGATACATTACTGAGTATTTATGGGACATTAATAGTGATGGTGTATGGGATATACAGAGCAATACGACTGGTAACCATACGATATATTTGTATTCTTCGGGAATGTATGCTTTTACTTTTATGGTGGTAGATAATGATTCGTTCGCAACGAGAACAGTCATTCAATTCCATGTACTTGATCCATCTTATGTAGATTCAGATGGTGACAATATAGTAGATTCTGAAGAGAAGAACCATGGTACTGATCCATATAATTCTGATTCAGATAAAGATGGTCTAGAAGATGGCTATGAGGTACACATACTGGGAACAGATCCAACAAAAATGGACTCAGACGATGATGGTCTAAACGATTGGCTGGAATTAGCTTTGATGATAGCGTTTGGCGTTCCAGATACGAGTATACCTACAAGAGATACAGATCAAGATGGTGTTATAGATCTATTGGATAATGATTCTGATGATGATGGGATTATGGATGGATACGAAATAGAATGCGATAATGTTGATAGGCCTTTTGATATAACATCTTGGATGGGGACAAACCCATATAATAATGATACAGACTTGGATGGATTATCCGATAAACAAGAGAAAATCTGCTATACTGAACCTTTAAATCCAGACACAGATGGTGACGAATTGATAGATTCAATGGAAGTTTTTTACGGAACTAATCCTAGGGATCCCGATACTGATAACGATAGAGTCAAGGATAGCTATGACATACAGCCTCTATATATGTGTAACATACAGCCATTCTCATTCTATTATATACCAGGGTCGATTAGATACAATGCGTCAATATATGTTTATGGCTTTAATGGAACAGCCTATAAAGAAATCCTCGGAGTATATGTCGAGCAGAATCCTAGTAATGTTAAGAGTAGTCACGTAACAGTAGAAGAGATACGGAATCAAGGATGTTGGGGTGCGTATGATTTCGATGAAATTAGCTTTATTGGTAGTGAAACTCTCGCAGTAGTTAGTGATTTTAGTAACACTATTCCAAATTGGTATGTTGAGTACAAAATAAAGAGATATCACTATGAAGCATCATTCTATAATGAGAAATATGTTGAGCTGTGGGGTAAATCCTACGCTTTGTTTCCCGTCAGAGCAGTTCCAAGCAAAAATCAGACAGTAACGATACAGTTTAGATTGTCTCGAGATCAGGCTTTTGTTTCTGAGAACGCATATATGTATATCGCGTTCATGTATGATATATACAAGGCAGAAGATGTTGAAACAGAAGGAAAAGTAGCTAGGAGCATAAATGCGTGGCCGATATATTCGGATATAGCGCCAGCAGTAAAATTATATGAGAATAAGTATCAGGCCGATATTCTTATCAATGATGCCATTTCCGAGGAGGAATATTTGTTTATAAAAATTGTTCCGATACGGATACTTCACTTTAATAATGAGACTTGGACAGAGAACATTCCACGTTGGCAGATAAATATTACATCCTTGTCGCATCAGATTTTCGATAGTGGCATAAAAATAGTTGTAGGCAGAAAAAACCTTAGAGAGTTCAATAATACTATAGATGATAGTGTTTTTAGCATAGAAAATTATGAAAGGAAAAAAATTAGAACAACAACGCTACTGGAATATCAAGAAGAAAAGTATTATGGGAAGCAGATTGCTTCGTATCTTGCAGTATCTATAGACCAGAATTTAATGACAATTTTAACGAAAACAGAGTGTAGTATTTTGGCTTCTTCATCAAGTTTCGATCAGTTTTATAGCAACCTACCATCAGAGATCAGACAGATGAAATTTACCGATAGGTTCTGTGAGCAGGTACTAAATGCGAGAGATAAGGCATCCGACAAGAAAACAGTTCAAGTTATAGGCTCCATAGAAAAAATGCTGAAGTCTTTGGTCTATACATATGATGATGTCGAAGTGTCACCAATTCTAGAGATCGCAATAAATCTTCTTGGAGAAACTGTAGATTTGAGTAAAGATATGTGTGACGAGGCAGCAAAAGTATTTGTTAAGCATGCTGATAAGTTTAGTAAAGCAACCAAGATATTAGAAAAAGTATCTATGGGGCTAAGCATAGCAGAGGACGTCATAAAAATAGCTTTATATGCGAAGAAAATAATGGAAACATCGGATCCACATCTCCAAAAATATTATACCGTAAAAATGGCGTTTGTTATTGCTAAATTGGTGATCAGAGTTGTTTTAGATATTCTTATACCCGACGTTGGAGGACTCATAGTGGATATCGCAGACATAATCATTGAATATCTTGGATTAGACGTATACATCGAACAGCTTCAAAGATGGCTTGTTGCAGAGTGGGAAGCCCTTGCTGGAGAATGCCCAGAAGAGTTTGCGAGAAATCTATTCATGAGTGCATGTAGAAAAACAATAGAATTTACAAAGAGATCGGCTCCTATAGCGATTATTATAGTGCCCAAATACAAATAAATTATTTTTTGATCATTTTTTTGAGGATTTTTATTCTTGAAGATATTTAGAACGAGTATTTTTGTTAACTTTTTAAGTATAAGATTTTTTGTTTTTTAATGGTGTTAACAATGAGTGTTGTAATAGGAGTACGAATATCCAAGGAGCTTAAACAGAAGCTAGACGAGCTCGGGATAAAAGTTAGCGATGAAATAAAGAAGTATCTTGAGGATCTTGTGTGGAGAGAGACTATGAGAAAGATCATGGAGGATATTCATAATATAAGAAAAAAAATTGGTAGAATAAAAGGTAATTTATCTGCAGAGTTTGTTAGGGAAGATCGCGATGAGAGGTAGAGAATTTGTTATTGATACATCAGTAGTAGTTAAGTGGTTCATTCCCGAGGACTATAGCGATATTGCTTTAATGCTTTTAGAGAAATATAAGAATCGTGAGATTATTTTATACGCTCCAGATTCAATGAAGATAGAGTTTGCTAATGTTATTAGAAAGTATTATGTCAGAGGGGCTATATCCGAGGCTATTATGAGTGAAATAATGAATGCAATGAAGAAAATTCCGATTGGTTTCATAGCGTTGGACTGGAACACTATTATTGAGGCTACTAAGCTAGCCATAAAATATAATTTAACGGTATATGATGCATATTACTTAGCTATTGCTAAAAAAAGTAAAATCCAAATAATTACAGCTGATGAAAAGTTTTATAATGCTGTATATGGGAAAGAGGGGATACTGCTCTTAAAAAATCTAAGAGCTTAATGACTAAAGTTTCATTTTATTAGAAAAGTTTAATTTTGTTTGTCGGGGGGGTGATCTTTATGTGTGATTTTCTGGTAGCTTGTTTTACGAGAGAATATAGGGCTCCAAAGACGCTTCATAGATTTATGATCGAGAGTATAAGAAAGGGGGATATTGATGGCTGGGGAATAGGTTTTTTTCTAAAAAATAGAAGATGCGTAATAGTGAAGGATGTGGATATAAACGCTAGGAATGTTGACGCATATAAGACTTTTGATCTTGTATCTCGTTGCATTGAAAGCGAGATTATTGTTGCTCATTTTAGATTAGCATCAAAAAGAGAGCTGTATGGCGAAAAATATGCTCATCCTTTCAAAGATAATTTTCTAGGACAGGATTGGATTTTTGCTCATAATGGCTTTTCGGAAGCGATAACCGAGTATTCGTCTAGAAGGAGAATTCATCGTGATCCGCGTTTCGATTCCCCTAGAGTTTTTGAGTTTATTAGGGATAGGATGATAGAATATTTGCAGAGTAATCCTTTGGGGAGTATTTTTTATGCAGTCAAGAAAGCAATAAAAAAGCTATACGAATCGTATGAGGGTACATATAATTTTGTTTTATCGAATAGCAATATTGTTTTTGTGGGCCTAGATAGTAGGCATCCATATAATAATAGGCTATATCTTCTATCTAGGGAAAAAAGAGAGTATGATAGGGCGATTATTATCACGACGGTAAGGGATCTAACAAATGAAGATTGGATCGAAATAAGAGTAAGACCTGGATATAGAGGCAAGCTTTTAATGTTGTCAGAAGGCGAATTATTGTACAATGGAGATCTATGAAACATATCTTTGTTCTTGTGTTTTTAGAATTTCGAATACTTTTTGGAATAATTAAGATCAACGTAACCTTTTTAAATTAATATTACCTCTTTGTTATTTATTAACCATGTGTCAAAAATGGCAAGAAAATGGGTAGTGCTATTTGAGGGCGATAAGCCGGGCCCCGCCGATGATTTTGAGTTAGAGTTTACAGACATAATAGAAGTTCTAGGAGAGATCCCAATATACAAGAAACTACTGTTTGATAAGTTAATAGATTCGATCAAACAAAACGAGAATTATTACGTCTGGGAAAACATAAAAGATATTAAGCCGCCAGAGGAAGTACCATTTGGCCTTGATAATTATTTCATTGTACTAGCAGTAGACAAGGAGGAACTTAGATTTGGAATATTGATGGTACTTTATCAAGAAAAGGTGATTGTGGGTGGTCTCTGGCCATCTGAATTAGCTGAAGCAGTGAAAGAAGATCATGATATATTAGACGCTGTATTATATACTGTCTTGGAGAAACCAGAAAATTGGAAAGAACTTGTTGTAGTTTACGCCCCATCGGGCGAGTAGAGGATACAAGTCTATTTTTTATTTTTATTTATTTTAATTCTTTTTTAATCTATTTTTTGTTAGGTTTGGTGCTACTATGAGACTTCTAATAGAACCAAAATTTGATCTGTATGTAGATGTTATAACAACAAAAGCCAAAAAGATGAAGGATACTATACAGCTTCAATGGGGAGAATTAGCTTCGATGCCACCAAAGAATATCGTAGAATATTTCGAAGAAGCATACAATCTTGGGTATGTACGATATACATTGCCCCATGGAGACATAGATCTAAGGAAAGCTATAGTGGATAAGCTTAGACAAAAAAATAATATTGATACCGAGGTGGATAATATCCTAGTTACGGTGGGAGGTACAGCTGCGATAAATTTTGTTTTTCTCGCAGTAGCTGGCGATGGTAGCTACGTTTTGGTTCAAGATCCTTCGTGGTTTGGATATATAGGTATTTCTCATTTGGTTGGTGCTAGACTGATAAGGCTGGAAGAAGTAAAATATGGCTATGAGATGTTTGAAGAAATTTATAGCGATCTTAGAGCGAAGGATAAGAATCTGAAGGTAATAGTGCTAAATTATCCGTCAAATCCCACAGGCTATGTTTTTGGTGCCGATATACTTAAAGAAGCTATCGATTTTTCTGAGGATTATGATGTTGTACTTTTATCTGATGAGGCCTATGAAGACTATGTTTTTGAAGGAAAACATATAAGCTTGGGATCTATTAGAGGGCTAGATAGGATAGTGTCGGTTTTTACTTTATCAAAAACATATGCGTTTACTGGGCTCCGAGTAGGATACGCTGTGGGTCAAAAAGAGATAATAGACGCAATGGCAGTAGCACAAGTTCATACATATATTTCTCCCCCAGCTCTAAATCAATATGTGGCTAGGCGAATACTGGAAGAAAAATTGGAGGAAAAAGTACTAAAAGAAAATCTAAAAAGGTTAAGGTCAAATCTTCGCGTAGTTTTAGATTATGTGGAAGAAAATGGATGGGAAATCATAGAGCCGAGAGGAGGAATTTACGTTTTTATTAGATTGCCTAGAGTAAAT
>JAUQYS020000104.1:0-5016 GCA_030587585.2 Candidatus Njordarchaeota archaeon | reverse complement strand
TCTATCTTCCCATATGCCTCGGTACAGTTACTGTGTAGAGTCTCGCTCTTCATGATTCCTAACTGTTGTTAGAATTCACGAAATTATGGATTCGCAGTATTGGTAATTGTTGTAGGCTACATTTTCTCACAGTAATAAGCTATGAAACGATCAGTATTTGGTTTTTTGAGAGGAGAATCTCTTAAGTGAGGGACAGTTTAGTGTGGTCTATACAAAAGCATTATTTAGGGAAATGAACTTATAGAATTGATTGCTGGAACGTTTATTCGTATCTGAATGAATATGTTTTATATGAACTCAAATTTTATCTAATATTTTGGTGATTGTTGTGGGATATGTTCAACTAGAGGAAAGTGAGGAGAAGCTCGCCGTAGCAATATATCTGTATCTTTGCAAGAAGATAAGCTTGGGTAAGGCAGCCGAGCTTGCGGAGATGTCTAAGTGGGACTTCATGGAGCTACTATCAAGGCTCGGCATATCAATAATTAATTACCCTCCTGAGGAGCTCGAAGATGAAGCTGGTGATTGATTCCTCGGCGATAATAGGGTTGGCAAAAATAGATAAGCTTGGGCTCTTGAAGAATTACAGTTTTGTTGTTTCAGAGGCCGTCTACAGAGAAGTTGTGGTTCCAGATAAACCAGAATATAGGATAATGGGAAATATCCTAGCTGGTAGGGTTCTGCGTCCTAAGGATAGAGCTCTGGTGAATAAACTCTCCAAGAGATTGGGGCTTGGAGAAAGTGAGACGATAGCACTAGCGCTAGAACTTAATACCATTGCCGTTCTTGATGATTCTTTGGCGAGAAAAACCGCTAGGAGCTTAGGTGTTCATGTCAAAGGTCTTCTATGGATCTTCTCGATAAGAAAGAGAAGGGGGATCTACAGAGGATAAAATCGTTGCTTGATGAACTAATTGACAAGAATTTTAGGATTTCTCCAAGGCTGTACAGGAAAGTGCTTGAACTAGCCGGCGAAATTGATTAGGTTTCATTTAATAAGATAACATACATAGACAAAACATAAAGTAGACAAATTTCTATACCGAATGATGAACAAAAACGTACATGTAGGCCTAAAAAACTCGAACACTTAATGTTGGTGTCTTTATACAACACAACATGAAAAGTCGTGGAACACTAATTGGACAAATCACAATATCTTTCGACACCACAGTTTTATAGGTAAATAGGCTGCATGCAATATGATGAATAATGTTTATTGTTTTAGGACTGTCCCATGTGGACATTCACACAAAAACTTTAGGCGAAAGCGTTTCAGATATACGACATAAAATTTATTGCTGATTGTTAGGTGGAATAGGGGCGGGCCAATTTTTCATTGGTGAGATCTATATGTTGTGTTTTACAAAAAGTAAAAAAGTCAGTTCTATTGGAGCCTTTAGTGTTGGTGTTGATTGTGTTTGTGGCGGAATACAAGGATAGAACTATTTTCGCTAAGTCTGTTAAGGAGATTTTTGAGAAGACTTTCATGTTCATAGAGGAGTGTATGTATCGCTACGAGGGGAAATATGATGGGAGAATAGCCGTAAAAGTTAGCTACATCGACAATCTGCTAGCACATTTTTTTGTGTGTTATAGAATGAATTATACTGGTGGCTTTCCAGTAGAAAAATTATTGAGAAATAAACACTATGAGAAAATTGAGGCACTACAGCCGATATGGTGGGATATATCTGCGTTAATAATGCATATCTCCCCCAACAATATTGGTGAACTAGAACGTATCTTAATAGCTGTGGGTGACTACCTAATAAATGGAGCGGAGAATAAGTATGTCAAGGTTATAAGAAAACTATATGGGGTCTTTGATGATGATAAGATGGAGGTCATCAGGAAAATAGAAAACTTTGAGAACCTCTGGCAGTTGTTGATAGAAGCGATAAGAAAGCATCACGAGGAGTTTTATTCCCTATACTGGAACTACATACATGATCGCATAGAAAGAATTGCTAGATGCCAGGAGACTATTCTAAATGGCTCCAAAATCGTTAATGTTCTTGATGAGTTATCGGGCATAGAGCTTAAGGCTAAGATAACTGCTGAGCCATTGGATGTTTTCAGGCTTGGAGGCGGGATATTTGGGGTCGTGACCAAGGATCTATCCGATATAAGAATAGGTCTAACAGCAACAAAAAGATCAACACTAATGTGCATTATTGATGCTGTTCACGAGTTGGGACATGCGTATATTGAGAAGCTAATGAAGTCACTAAGCAATGTTGAAGAACTCGAAAAATATGTATATGAGAAAACAAAAAAGAAGATACAATCAGCCTACGTTCTCGACGAAATCGCAGTAGTAGCACTTCAAAGACTAGCAACACTAAAAGTTTTTGGAAGAGATATTG
Organism: Candidatus Njordarchaeota archaeon; assembly: GCA_030587585.2. GTDB lineage: Archaea > Asgardarchaeota > Njordarchaeia > Njordarchaeales > Panguiarchaeaceae > Panguiarchaeum. The sequence goes on along the minus strand of JAUQYS020000104.1, from coordinate 2,647 downwards.
AATATCATGGTTGGTATAGATCAAAAAATGTCAGATATATCGTCAATAGGGCACAAAAAACATCACTAAAGGAGGCACTTCAGAGCTGGATCAAGGAGGCAAAAACGAACAATGAGTTATTAGCCGAGATAATAAAACTTGTGGAATACTTTTAGACTATTTATTAAGGTTGAGAAGAATAGAGAGGATGGAGAGAGCACAGAAAACTATGAGAGCACACTACATTTTTGAAGTCTTTTTTTGATGGCATCCAGTGATGTTAGTTGGAGTTGTGTGTTCTGTGGGATAGCGAGTAGTGATGCGAGGGCATACAGAGTATATGAGGATAATAAAGCAGTGTTGTTCTTGATATTAATCCTGTAGATTAATCATTAGTTTTCGAGATTAAATTCTGGGAAGTTCTATCTGAGATGCTTTAGGAAACTTCCTGATAATAACATATTGCCATGTATAGTTCAAAGCTATTTCTTTTTTTGTTCTTCTATAAGTTTCTCCAGAACCTTGTCTGGTGTGACGACTTTGAGTTTTTTCTCTGCGTTCTTTATTCTTTGAAAATCTCGTAGGTTTCTTGTCACTATTGCTAGGTTATGAGTGAGTGCTATTGACGCTATGAATATGACTCGGAGCCCTACTGGCTGGCCAGTTCTGTGGAGAATAGCATCTATTCGTGCTGCTTTCTCTGCAGAATTAGCATCAAAAGGAAGAACAGCTATTTGTTTTCTTAGGCTATCGATATCTAGGATCTCCTTTGTGAGTCCAGCCTTTAGAGGGCCGTAATAAAGTTCGTATAATGTAATTGATGTTATTGCTATTTCGTCCTTAAGCATTAGGACAAGCTTTGCTGCTGGGCTGTCTCTATTTTTCAAAAATTCTATCATAATGTCAGTATCTAGGCAATATTTAACCAGTTTTTCCACCTTTCTTTAATCGAGTTAAGGAGATCTCTCTCGTCAATATCAGCCCACGAGCCTGCGAGTTCTTCGATTTTTTTTATTTTCTTAATGATTATTCTTTCATCGCTGACAGATACATCCACAAGATCTCCTTCTTTGATCCCAACAATTTTACTTATATTTGCTGGGATAGTTATCTGCCTGTTTCTAGTAACTTTCACAATAACCACAAAAAGATCACCTCATTACTAAAATATAATATATTCTACTATAAAATATAAGATCTACTATTTTATCAGATGGAAAAATCTAATCTCGGTATTGTTTTTTGTTTGATTTTAGGTCTTGATCCTTTTTTGTTTATCTATAGATTATTCGTGGTCATATTATAAAGTTCATGGGGTTTCACCTTCGTGGACAAATGTGGACGTTCATCCACGAAGGCTTCGGGCATCATAGGGAGTTCCCGAGCCACGCTCGAAAAAAGGTTCCCCCTCACCCGCATTCACCGGGCCCCCATCCCTTCCTGTGCCCTGCGGTCGCCCAGCAAGAGTGGGGTCATCGGAAGGGCACCCGGCACATTCATGGTCGCTGGTAGACTGGCCCGAGGGGCTGGTATTCATGGTTCTTCTGCTTTGTCGGAGCCCCCGGGCCAGTCTGTGTTTCCGGGCGATGAAAAACACAGAGGCCCGGGGGCTACTTCAATAATTTTAATATCTCCTTGGCTGCTTGGCTGTAGCTATGCATCTGGTCAATGGTTAGTACTATGGGGCTTGCTGGTACTTCTGGCATTTTTTTGCGTATCTTGGTTTGAAGTATTCTTAGTCTTCCTTTCTTCTCTTTTTTTATTTTTCGGAGTCCAAGATACTTTGTGTATATGTTTATTATTGCGTTCAGCTGGCGGTTAATCGATCTTCCGCATCTTTGGCAGTAAACAGTACCGTTCTTCACTATGGTTCTTTTGGAGCCACAGTAACTACACTGTTTAGTAGTAAACCTTGGGTCTATTGTCTCCACCTTTGGGGCCTTATAAAAGTACTGGACTAATGTTCTCCATGGTCTCATCCAGATCTCTCTATTATGTTTTCTGGAACCACTATACATACTCTCCTTCTCTAAGTCCTCGATGATAATTAGTGCATCTAGTTTCTTCGCCAGTAGTGCAACGAATTTTGCCATCTTGTGCAAGAGGTCGTCAACGCGACTCCTCTTCCTCCCAGAGTACTTTCTGAGTAATTGTTTCATTCTACGTCTATTATGATTTAGTTCGCTCTGTATCCTAGAGCGTAGGCTCTGGTATAACTCGTTGAGGCGTATAACTTCACGCCAATCAATCTGTATCCATAGAGCTCCCTTATCGGTGACGACCAGCATATCGATGGAATCTAAGTTCACGTCGATGGATATGTACGATGTTGGCTTGATTTTCTCCTTGGCCCTGTTAAAGGTCAGTATTGCGTCGCTTGGCCTTAATATTATCTCCCCAAGCTTCCAGCCCCTGATTCTATCCCGAAACCATGCGTTCTCTGGTATCTCGAACTCGAAGTATTTCTTCCTTGGTATTATGGTTACCTGTATCTTGTTATCATTAACGCGATATTGTGTTGATTTCACACGTACCCAGTTACTCTTAATCCATGGGCATCTCCTAGTGCGTCTCCCGCTGATGTAGTTCTCGTACCACGATAGCAGTATGGCCCTAGCGTCCTTGATGATGCAGTCCACATAGTGTGCGTGAAATCTAGTCCATTGAG
>JAUQYS020000009.1:0-1882 GCA_030587585.2 Candidatus Njordarchaeota archaeon | reverse complement strand
GCGATCGTGGTACTCCATACATCTCTGCACAGAACATAAGATTGTCAAAACAGGAGAGCTCCATATAAAGGTTGGAAATATCCTGAACGACCCCTATAATCTGTTTAACATTCACAATATCTCGGACAATGTCATATCCATGAATATAGGCATTTCCCCCGCTTATTTTTGCTAATCCACATAGCATTCTTATTGTGGTAGTTTTTCCCGCACCATTAGGACCGAGAAAACCATAGATCTCTCCTTTACGAACCGTAAAGTTTATGTGGTCCACAGCTAGTAGGCTTCCATAGTATTTTGATAAGTTCTCGACTACTATAGCATAGTCCATATCTGGGCTCATAACCATTGTCCTCCCAAGCAATAATAATCATAAATTTGATCTAAAAAACAAGCAAATATAAAAATAAATAGGCATCTTTGAAAAACCTTTTCGCTTCCAGTAAGGACACAAGCTATGTAGCTTGCATGTTATTCCTTACTCGAAATATACTAAAGAGCGAGTTTTACTGCATATCTATTGGCGTTTTCTTTAGTCATTTAGCGAGTTCTTTTATTCCTTGATGACTAATTATTATTACTTTTTGTCTCACAGCCTCAGCTATTGCTATCAGGTCTACTTTTTGGGCTGCTACAATAATTTTACTCTCTCGTATTTTTGGCCTTGTTAATGAGCTTTGTTATGTCTGACTTCGTAATTTGCCCTAGCTTTACTTCGCCTACTATGTATTCGCAATTTGTCTGATGTGCTATGAAGTCTATTTTTTCTGTTGATTCTACGCGATCTATGAAGCAAATTGTTAGTTCGTCTATTGTGCCAAAAAAGAGCTCTTCGCTCTCTAACACAATTATCTAAAAGCGTACTCAATCATTTTAAGATCATCATCAAATGCCCCTCATAAAGGCCTCTATATTTTTTCTAATAACGCTTCGCTAATCCCGATATCTAGAATCGCAGAATACATACCAGAAAAAATCCTCACCAGAAACCATGCTTAAGTAATCAATTCTGAACCCAGTTTTTGTTTCAAGAAACTTACCGATAATAGTTTTTCCTACTTTCCTAATGCCATACATAAGAACAAAAGTCTTAGTCCCAGATAATCTAAGACCCAGCAATTTATCTAAGTACTTTAATTCATTTTTCGATCAACAAATAACATTTATTATATTCACCTAAAAAGATTATAATCTTTTAGTAATTGTATTTTTTAAATAATGTTATTTTTTTTATAACATTAGATAGGTGTTATGTTTGGTTTTTGATGCCTTGATGATAGCTAGATATTTACTAAAAAGAAAAATATTTTATCCTGATAGATATATTGGGATTGGTACGCTCTCTAATGATCTTGGTCTTTCTCCTGGTCGTGTTGTTAGGGGTCTTAGACTTTTGCGAAGGCTTGGCTTAGTTGTTAGGAATACGGATCCGCGCAGAAAGAAATATTCTACATGGTCTCTATCGAGAAATTTTGATGATGATCTATTAGCAAGGCTAGTTGATTATGGTTTTGGTGACTATGTTGCTACAGATAAGATATCCATCTATGAATGGATAGATTCCTTTCTGGATAGATACTTTTTGTCTGGTACTGTGGCGCTTCTTATAAATGGGCTCTCATGGAGTGATGTAATGCCTATGGGGATCCTAATTATTGCCGAGAAAAGCGAAATAGCGAGGATTAAAAAATTTTACAGATTTTATCGAAAAACAAGTTTGGGTCGTCGCTATCGGCTAGATATAGTATATAGACAAAACATAGATGATTGTGACTATAGTAATATAAGACTTGAAAATGCATCTGTTCCTGTCGCATCGGTTCCACAAGCTCTTGTTGATTCTATTTTAAATAGTGATAGCTGGGGGGTAGACATTCTGGAG
>JAUQYS020000404.1:0-5723 GCA_030587585.2 Candidatus Njordarchaeota archaeon | reverse complement strand
CTTGCTTCTTGTGCATCGCTAGATGGTTTTATTTTTATTGATCTTGGTTCACCTAGGAAGTCTATAAGCACGTAGTGCCATTGCGTTAATCCTCTTTTATCCTTAATTATTATTTCTTCCACAGATATTATTCCAACGATCTCGCATTCTATTGATACTTCTTCTCTTACTTCACGCTTAGCGGCATCTATAAGTTTTTCGCCGATCTCTACTAGGCCTCCAGGAATACTATATTTTCCTTTTCCTGGTGGATTTCCTCTCCTTATTAGAAGCACACTCTTAGTTTTTTTCTCTATTAGAAGTACACCAACAGCTACTAGCGGAACTAATGGATATTCTCTTCGTACATTTTCCTTTTCCAATATTCATCATCCCAATATGTCTGTATCATGAAATATAGCTTTCTGTGATAAAAGCAATAGTACCCGGTTTAAAAGATCTTTATCTGTCTCAAACACGCCTCGATATGTTACTGATATCATAGTTGCTGGGTTTTTCACGCCTCTTATTATCATACACATGTGTTTTGCCCGTGTAATCACAATAACTCCATCTGGATCATATTCCCTATATATTTCATCCGCGATCTGGTTTGTTAATCTTTCCTGTATCTGGAGGCGTCTTGAATATTTCTGAACGATTCTAACTATTTTTGATATTCCCGCAATTTTTTTATTTGGAACATATGCTACATCCACCGTCCCATAAAAGGGCAATATGTGATGTTCACACATAGAATAAAACTTTATGTTTTTACACAGCACAACGTCAGCGCGCTCCTCAAAATATATTGTATCATCGTTCTCATTGTAACCAGAAAATATTTCCTCATACATATCTGCTATTCTTTTTGGGGTATCCCTTAACCCAGGCCTAGATGGATCCTCCCCAATAGCCTCCAAAATCATCTGTACGGCTTTCTCAATCTTTCTTTTGTCAATCATCAGAATCACTAAATATTAGAAGATTTAGAGAAATAAAAAATGGAATATTTAAATCTTCCAGATATCCTACTGATTAAGATTAATCCCAAAAACGCTATGACAAAATTCATATACAGATATATTGGGATCAACATCAAACAAAGCATCGCTAAATTACATATAACATAAAGCAAAAAATATCGTCAACAAATTTGGGCTCTAAAGACAAAAACTATCCCAAACAAAGAAAACTAAAAAACAACCCTAGAAAGAATCTATCGCTACACTACTCATATAAAATATGGAAGACCATTATCATATTAAAAACAGCCAATACATCATAACAGAAACACAAGATCAAAAAATAGAAATAAAATTTTTAGCCAGACAACAAAAACGCTATAGAGAATAAGCCAAGCTGATACCCTACGAACACTCCGAGCAACAATATTAGTCCAACAGCAAATAAAGCCATATAATCCATAACACGGCCAGTCTGAACTCTACTAAACACACTACCAACACGCTTCAGCGCTGGGCCAAGTGACTCATAGAAACGATCAACAACTTTAACGTCTAATATATTAGCCATAAAGTCCGAGACTACGGCGCCTACATTATAAAAGCCCTCAAAGAATCTATCAACAACATTCCTATCGAACCAAGAAACACCACGAGCAATGCCCATTGGAAATACATAATAAACCATTTTATCATACAATTTATCGATAAACGTTGCTTCTTGGAACAGACCCTGTATCTTCATCAAAAACGAATACTTAGAGAAATCAGCCTTACCAAGATGATAAAGCAATAACATCAAACCAAAGCCAGCCCAGCCTATACTTAGAGTCAACACAGCAATCATTATATGCGATACAACTTCTCCTCCAGCCGCCATAGCATGCACAGCAACTTCATGCGAAGCTCCTACAACTTTTTCTACAAACGCTATACCAGCAGGAACCCACGCACCTTCAAGAAACAGAGGTATTCCCCACAAGATCGCGCCTCCCGCGAGAATTGCTACAGGGATCGTCATAACTAGGGGCACCTCGTGAGCGTGTTCTGCTTCATCACTCTTAGGCTTACCCGAAAATATCAGAAAGAACCATCTAAATATGTATAGGGAACCAACAATTGCGGCAACAAACCCTAGGATAAACAAAGCGACGTCGCCAGTTGCGGATACTCCAGCTAGGACTTCATCTTTGCTCCAAAATCCGCCTGCAAGAGGGAAAATACCAGAGATTGCTAATGCACCAAGTAAAGCGAGTAGCCATGTTATTTTCATTTTATTTCTTAAGCCTCCTAACTTGTGAAGGTTTCTTATGTCATGAGTTGCATGTAAAACGCATCCAGAAACAAGGAATAGCTCTGCTTTAAAGAATGCATGATTTAATAAATGAAGCAATGCTGCACTATATGCTCCTACGCCTAGAGCCAACATCAATAATCCAAGATGGGAAATCGTAGAATATGCAAGGACTCCTTTAATATCGTTATTTATTACGGCTAAGATCCCTGCAAAGGCTGCGGTTAATCCACCAATATACGCGACTACAATGAGAGGCTGAACACCGAGAATTGGTGCTGCATTTTCGTAGATTGGATATAGTCTTGCCACTAGGAATACTCCTGCCTTTACCATAGTGGCAGCATGGATTAATGCTGATACTGTCGTTGGACCCTCCATTGCCCATGGTAGCCATGTGAATAATGGTATCTGCGCGCTTTTTCCGATTGCTCCCCAGAATGCAGCGAGAGCTATTATTGATAATGCTGTTCCGGTTATTCCTCCTGTTGCTGCCATTTCGTTTAGTTTTGGTATGTCTAGTGTGTGGGCGCTTAGATATGCATATATTACTGCTACGTATAGTCCTATGTCTCCTAGTCTTGTTGTTATGAATGCTTTCTTGGCTGCTTTTGATGCTTCTGGTTTCCACCACCAATAGCCTATTAGTAGATATGAGCACAATCCTACTCCTTCCCATGCCACTAGTAGTTGTAGTAGGCTATACGATAATACTAATGTTAACATAAAGGCGATGAATAATGTCATTTCGAAGAAGTATCTTGGCCAAGCCAGTGGGTTATGTTCTCTATCGTGGCTCATGTATTCTAGGGAGTATATCATTATCAGCGTTCCTATGAATGATACTATAAACGCCATGAACATCGATAACTTATCAGCATATATTCCGAAGTTTAGTTCAACGTTCTTATATGTCACCCATGTTAGCGTAGTCGCGTAGGGTTCTCCTTCCAGAACTTCTAGTAGCCCGCCTATTGATAATATTGTTGATATAATGCCTGCTACTATCGATAGTATTGCTCCTACATATGTTCTCTTTGCTTCTAGGATCACAACCAATGGGAGGACTATAAACAATATTGTTGGTATTAGCCATGAGTATTCGAGGAACATTTTTTTCGACCTTACGAATCATATTTATTTATTATAATTCATTAAAATTCTATAGGTATTTACATCCCTACTTTTCGTCTCTCTTTTTTTAAGTTTTGATACCACAAACATTGTGAATCATAGAGAAAAATACCGAAAATAGAATAAATCTGTACAATAAAAACTCCGCCGGCCTCATCCCCCCGTAGCCCCGCACCATACGGCGCGTAACCACGAGGCCTCTATTATATATTATGCTATTTCTTTTTTTATTGTTTTCCATTTTCGGTGTCATGTTATGAGTGCTGGTATCGATCTTTCTTGGAACAAAAAAAGACGATTATTATTTGTTTGCCTTGTTGTTTTTAGAGACTCAAATATTGCATTTAAAGCCTATAAGTTCCTTGCAGATGCGATCATGGAAAGACGTCTTCATTATAGACGCCTTACAAGCAAAAAGAAGAAAATCCTTCTTTCTGCTGTTGAGTCAGCGATCAACAGCAGAATAGGAATATCTAAAGATAACATATTTGTATTCAAGATTATTATCCACAGGAACACAAATATCTTGTCAAAATATTCTTGGTTAGAAAAAGCAGTCGCAAACATTATTCTTATGGTTAGAAGATATAGAAATTATCCACATCAAGTAATTATGGGTAGCGACTTGGAACGAGGTAGCTATAGCTTCGCGAGAAATCTTCAGCGACGACTTTATGATAAAATTCTAGTTTACGTCGATGACAAAAGCCCTGAGGTCTGTGTAGCAGATGCTATCGTTAATTACGCTAGGGTGCGTGGAGTACTACCGACAAAAAGTCATCATTGCTAAAACTCTGAGATCGCAATTATTCGTTTTAGTTGTAGCTTTGGGTATTAAATCATAAATCAAAAAAACACAAAACTGTTTCTTGCGCTTCGTAAAGTTATTTTCCAACGATACAAACCACCATTTTCTCAGGGTCTAAATACTTTGCTACTACTTTCTGTACATCTTTGATCTTTAGTTTGAGTACTCTCTCCGCGGTTTCTTTGTATACTCGGAGTGGATCTCCAAAGAATAATGCTCCATAAGCCAATACGCCAGAAAGTGTTGTTTTTGTGTCTGTCATGTTGTATAATGTTCCGAAAAATATGTTTTTTATTGTTTCTAGTTCCTCCTCGGTTATTCCTTCATCTATGATATTCGCTATTTCGTTTTTTATAATCTCTATTACTTCTTGAGTCTTTTTTGGTAATGTTGCTGTGTTCATTGCAAAATATCCCGAATCTATAAAGGACACGTTCCCAGCGCTCACATAATAGACAAGTCCTTTTTCTAATCTTAACTTTCTATATAGTCTACTTGTTGGGAACGCTGTCATCATGGCTCCAAATAGCCCCATTATTTCAGAGTCTGGAGTTGACCTTGATGGTCCAAGCCATGCTATTCCTATGAAGTCTTCTGTAGTTTCTCTCTTCTCTTTGTGTATTCCATAGTCTGGGTCTGGTTTCAGAGCCTTTTGTTCTATTTTTTTGCCATTCCAGATCTCTATTTTTCTGACGGCTTCTTTTGAGAAATCGCCCACTATTGACATTACTGAAATTTCGGGAGATATGTTCTCCGATTCTTGTTTTATGTCATCTAGTTTAACTGATCTAAATGCTTTTTCTATCTGTTCTGGAGAATGCGTCCCTGGGGCATCAGGACCAAAGATTTTCTTTCTGAGAAATATATTAAGATATGACGATGGATTGCTAAAGTTTTCTCCGATTTCCCTTATGATCACAAATTTTTCTTTTTCCAGCATATGCTCTGTCCAAAGCTTTTTGTTCTGTGTGAGGATATTTTTAACTGCGGCTATTGCCTCATCCTGAAATACTTTGGGAATTGTCCAATATATGCTGAACTCATCCATAGAGACATAGCCATTAATATCACCCCCTATCTGCTGGAATACTGGAAAAACTTTTTCTTCTGGTTTAAACAACATATGTTCTAATAAGTGGACGGCTTCAGGAAAATCCCCGTTTCTATAACCGTAACTGGACAATATCCTATATGTAATCGTCAAAAAATTTTTCCAATGAAATATCACTCTTAAACCATTCTCCAATACGTGTTCTTCAATATCAATCTTAGGAACTTGCCACTTGGCTTTCAATATCGACACCAATATGCTTACAAATATTTGCTTTAAAGAAATATGCTATCTCTTAGCATTCCTTGGAGACAATAAGCGCTTATTCTTTCCTTGTCTGCGAGATATATTCCACTAGCTCTTGCACATATATTGGGGGCATGTGGCTCTGATGTATTATGTTCACTCTTTTAATTGGATATCTAAGCATAGCCTCTAGCTCTTTGTTCTTGACGCTAATCTCCCTGGCTAGCAACCTATATGCATCCCAAT
>JAUQYS020000395.1:0-3027 GCA_030587585.2 Candidatus Njordarchaeota archaeon | reverse complement strand
AGAATGGTAGCTCGAAAATAGGCTAAAAAAACGTAACCGTCGATTGGCAGAAAAAATAATCCAAATAGAAAAAATAGTAGATCTTATTCCAGGACCTGCAGAAATTGTGGTTGATGGTAATGCCAGAAATAATAAAGATTAATGACACAAACAAATACGATGTTATAAAAGAAATAGCTAAGAAAATAATCGAAGGAAAAATAATAGCTATTCCCACAGATACATGCTATGGTTTGGCTGTTGATGCAACGAGTATTAGGTCGGTTAAAAGACTTTTTTATGTGAAAAAGAGACCAATAAGCAAGCCAGTATCGATTTTTTTAAGTGGCAAAGAAGAAATTGGGAAGTATGCTGTATTGGAGGGAATTTCTAGGAAGGTTATTAATTTGTTTCCAGATAGAATAACAATAATATTTAAGGCCGCTCGTTCTAATGTCGTCGAAGATTATATTATTAAAAATAACACTATCGGGATACGTGTTCCGCTAGCGGATATTCCTCGACTAATATGTAAGTTTGCTGGAAGACCCATAACGGCGACGTCTGCAAATGTCCGTGGGGAACCACCAATATATAATAGCACAGAACTTTATGCATGGGACGATATAGATTATATCCTAGATTATGGCATGCTGAAAAAAGTTGATGTGTCGACGGTAATAGATATATCAGAAGATAAAATAAAGATATTACGGGAAGGCGCAATTAGTATATCTGAATTAGAACTAAAACTAAAAAAGATATCACTTGACAATTTTGAGATCGTAGTTTCCAAGTAAAACTTGCCCAGGTGGTGGGGTTTTAAAGAAAACACGAACACAATGTTTTCCATGCTTTTTATAAATTCTACCCTTGAAAACCTTGTTTTTCCATCTGAGCTCAACAGTTCTTCCGATTAGATTGTCAGGTTTGACGTCTTCTGGTAGATCAAATCTGACTATAATTTGTCTCCACCTAGGATTGTGGCCTTTGGATCCGATTCTAAAATTCACGATATATCCCTTTAGGCCAAGAACTTTGTCCTCCATGGCCATGTTATTCACCTTCCTCAGACTTAATAAGTACTGCATTTATAACGCCATCCTGTCCGGGTCTAGATAAAACTTTAGCAAGCCCAATTTCGGTTTCAATAACTGCTCCGCGGGTAATTATGCCTCGTCGCTTAAATTCACGGTTTGCGGCATTTTCAACAACGTGAAGTATCTTAGCTTTTTTGAATGTTTTTTCCTCAGCTATAAAGATGTTTGCATAAGCTGCCTCAAATAATCTTATTTTTCTCCCCCCACCCTTCGTACGTATTTTCTTTCTTTTGTCAGTAGGGCCAATGGTAGTATGCGTAGGTGGGCGACCCATATGACATTTTTTCTTGTGTTTTCTATGCGGACGTTTTTTTCCGCCAGATGGCTTCCTTTTGATAGGTTTATGATAGATTCCCATAATGAAAACCCCTATCTATTTCTTACCTATCTTTATCTTTTTGTATCTAAGCTGTTTGGAACGACAGCGGCGACATTGGGTTGCGGAAAGTGGGTTCCTAGTGTTGCACCGCATACAAACTTTGTATCCTAATACTCTCTTAAGTACGACTTCGGTTGCGATAGGATCCTGTAATCTTAGCTTTGAGCTCAAATCTCACACCTATGTTTATCTCATGATTTAGTATCTATTTTTCACAATATTAATTATAAAGATATTGTTGAACATAATTTATTATGTTATTAGGGTTTTTTATTTGCTTGCTATTATTCTTGTGAAGTCGGTTTCAGTTAGTATTCCTACGAGCTTATTGCTACTGGTTATGGGGGTTCCTTTGGCTCTTTTTTTAACTAGTAAGGTAGCGGCATAATCAAGTGTTTGATCTTCTTCAACAAAATGTGGTGCTTTCATTGCGTCACTAACAGTAGCGGTTTCTAAATATTTGTCAAAGTGTTTAATATCTCCCTTTAAATATGTTTCTACAATAAATAAAGATAATAGCCGAGCATCAATATATCCGACTAGTTCGCCTTCGTCTAGGACAGGTAGTGTCGATATTTTTCGTTCTCGTAATATCCATTCAGCATGTTTAATAGATGTACCTGGGTGAGTGACTATGGGGTTTTCTGTCATGACCTCAGAGACAACGATTTCTTTTTTGCATAAATCGTCCCAATGAACCAATATGTCCTTCTTAGTTATTATATAAACCTCATCAATGGTTTCTAAGTTTTCGCCGATTATTACTGAGCTTATTCCTTTTTCGGTCATCAATTTTGCTATTTTTTCTATGGATTCCTGTGGCGATACACATATAGGGTTAGGCGTCATCATTGCAGATACATAAAGCTTACCAACGCGTTGTGAACCCCATCTCATTCGATCTAGAACAGTTCTCAATAAATCCTTGATAGATAAGATTCCTACTACGCGCCCCTCATCAGTAACAATGATATGAGTTTCTTTCTTGCGGTCAAATATTTCAAAAGCCTTGGCAATATTTTCGTCTTTATCCACAAAGTATGGTTCCCTCATGATATTTTTTAGTAACATAAGATTCACCACTTGTATTTGAGACCATTGACATATTAAATTCTAATATTATAAGTTGTAAATAATAGCCCAAAAAGCTATGATAGTAACGAAATAGCTAAATGTTCCATGCCACAGAACAATCTTAAGTGGGTGTTCTTCAAATTTTAGGACAAAGCGAAAGAACAGAATAATAAAAGATATTATAGCGATAGAGATAGCTAACGCAATAATTGTGGACGGATTGGCTATACCAAATAGTATTCCAAGTATTGTTCCTGCAGACACTTTTGTGATGTATAACCAGAGTGCAAGGTTTTTTTGTGAAGGTTCCATATTCATAGCCACCCTAAATTTTCTCTAAATTTCCCAAAAAATTAGTTTTAAACAGAGAACTACCAACTATGGTTTATCAAAGATCAACATTACGAGCACGAAGCAGTCTCCTAACTATAGGGTTGGTGTCTTTGAGTGATCTCAATATTTTCATAATATCCTCACCAGGGGATAGTTTTATTT
>JAUQYS020000341.1:0-1802 GCA_030587585.2 Candidatus Njordarchaeota archaeon | reverse complement strand
CTTTTCTTCAACAATTTCGGAGATCTTCACATTGCTTTCGCTAGGTATCTCTACTATAAAACTCCATATCATCTTTTATTCACCTCACAATTTCTATATTTTTTTAAATATTTTAACATTGATATGATACAATATTATCACCAAAGCTTACAGAAAAGATCGATAAAAGAGAGTTCTCCATTAGCGATCTTTGAGTACGTCTCGAAAATTGTTGATATCAGCTCAGATCTTAATGCCTCGATCACAACTTGATCTATGTCAATACCCCACCTTCTTAGCCATATATAGAGCCCACGCGGGATCTTAATAGTAACCTCAACTTCATTTTCTATATCTTCATCGTCTATTTCTATATCCTCTATCATCTATTGATTCCCCCAGATACCATTTTCTTAATAGCCATAAATTTCCTTGGTAGCCGATAGTATAACCGACCTTTATCTAATTTCTTCTCAATAAGAGAGCCGTCTCTATCAATAATTTGGTGCTCTCGTGCTTTTCTGGTGAGATTCGCGAGGACGCCAGCGATCTCTCGCTCCTTAGTACCGATAATTTTATCTAGATCCTCTTTGCTTAGCCATTCGTCTACAGGAAGTGATTTCAGGATTTCTCGTTCTTTATCTGTAAGACTTGCAACAAAATCGTCATAACTGGTAGTTCCTTTTGTAAATACGCCCAGTTCCCTAAGCCTTTTTAGTAATTCTATTATCTCGCTCCTTTTTTCGTCTGGTGCATTACAAGGTATTCTTATTCCTTCAAATATGATCTCTATAACTCTCTCACCCTTAATTATGAATATGGGCTCCTCCATATAATCACCATCTTAATTTATGCAATAGTAATGTTCATACTTCATATATAAAGCTTACTAAGTAACCGTCAGTTACTATAGATCTGATAAAACCCAAAGAAATAAAATAAATATAGAATCCATTTCTATAGCAATACTACTTGTGGAGATGCGATATGGAAATAGAGAAAATTCCAATTGCAGATGTAGATCTTTTTTATCTCTCATTATTGAAAAAAGGTGCTGGATGCAGATATTTTAATTAGAGCTCATAAGGTTATCATATCATGAGGATTATAATTAATCTCCAGTTTAAAACTAGTATTCTAGATTAAGACGCTAGTAAATTCCCTTTTTCCCTTTTTTGATAGTGTAATCTGGGGTTTCTAGTTTCTGATAGGGAAAGAAATACCTTGTTTCTAATAAAGTAATAAAGATACAAGACAGATAGCGCTATATACCTATATAAAGCATATTCATATATTAGTATACATACATATTGTTAATATATAGAGTGATTTAGAGGAATAATAAATTTTGGTGATAAATTATGTCTACTACGATTAGGGTTTCTGTCAAAACAGTCAAAAGGCTTGAGAATTTGAAGAAAACTCTAGGAGTGAAATCTTTGGAGGAAGTTATAATAACGCTACTTAATGAGAGACGAAAGAGGATAGCTAGAGATTTCTTTGGAATTGATAAGGATAAAATAAGCAAGTTTACCGAGGAAGATAGACTTGACGCTCGTATTTGATAGTTATGCATGGATAGAATTCTTCCTAGGTTCCGAGAAAGGGGCAAAAGTAAAGGAATTAATGGAAGGCGATGAGGATATAATAACACCAACCATTGTTCTTGCAGAGATTGCTAATAAATACTATAGGGAAGGCGAAGAAGAGAAAATAGTAATGGAAAGAATATCAATTATTAGGGATGCTTCTACGGTTAGATATATTGATGATGCTATTTTAAGAAAACTTCAAGAGGCTAGAGAAGTTCTAATCGAAAATAA
>JAUQYS020000339.1:0-3057 GCA_030587585.2 Candidatus Njordarchaeota archaeon | reverse complement strand
GTAGAGTCTTAGAACTTAAAAGACAAATGTTGAAACTACACTATTATATAGGCAATTTGATTTTTTTAGATTGTGTTCAAGATGGCTAAGTATTGGGTAGTCAATACGGAGTGTGAAAAATTTCCTAAAAAAATCAATTTGGAAAGAGCTGACGAGATTTTAGGGACATATCTTACACTAAACAAAGAAATGATAGAAGAGCTCTTAAATTCGAAGATCACTAAGAAATTTGAATGTAAAAAGGAAGTCATATCTCCCGCAGAGCTTGTAATGAACTCGGAGGAGTTTATACTCATTTTTGCGAAAGACATTAATGATCTTGATTTTTATATTTTGTTATCGTGTATCGAAGGGGACTATGTGTTGTCTGCTCTTGGGCCAGAACCATTGTGCGATGCGATTAGATCTAATATTCGTATGATAGAAGTAATATTCTATGCATTAGCATATAATAAAGATAACTGGAAATTTATATATGCCGTTTAGAGTGCATGAAGAGTCCTAGCACATCATTTATTTTTCAAATATAATTTTCGTAATATAAGTAGATTAATTTGTGGTTTATTGTATAATTATCGGTGATTCCTATAAATGCTAGGGCTTAGAAGAAAGGCTACATTTGTTCAACTAGTGATTCTTTATTCAATGCAAGTAGCCCATATGGCGGTCATGGTTCCTAATATAAGATTGATTATAGAGTCGTTACATCAAACTTATTCTTATGCTGGAATATTAATGGGCTTGTATATGTTTTTAAGTGGATTTGCATCAGTTCTTTGGGCTCTTTACTCTGATATGAAGGGAATAGCAAGAAAATTTCTAATAGCGATTGGTTTGCTTGGAAATGGAGTTTTAACATTGATATGTTATTCGATGATAGACCCGTATTTTTTTGCTGTGTTTTATATACTAGCTGGGATGTCTGCAAGTGTTGTTGGGCCTCTAACAACGACTATAATTATGGATATGTTTAGAAGCGAAAGAAGGACAGAATCACTAATGATGTATAAGATATTGGGGGGCATAGGTTATGTTTTTGGCTTTGCTTTGGGTCTAATTCTTGGTGTATCTTATAATCAGTGGAGAAAACCTCTTTTTTTAATTGGCGTGATAAATATATCGATAGGTGCTCCTTTTGCTCTAGCATTAGCAGAACCGCCCAAAGGATATTCGGAGAAGAAGCTTCATACAGTGCTTAAGACTAAGAAAAGATATCCGTTTACTCTTAAGCCGGGGGATATAAAAATAATTACTGGGACTAGGAGCAATTATTATATAACGCTACAGGGGATTTTCGGTACAATTGCTAGTGGGGCCATAGAAATTTGGGTAATACAATATCTTGTGACGGAAGGAGGCGCAAGTGAAGTAGTAGCATCAGTATTTTTGGGATTGTCTGCTTTAGGAGCGTTCGGAGGGATGCAGATATCAAAGTTTGCGGATAGGCTTTATTCGAAGAGCCCACGATTGAAGCCACTTATAGCCGGTATATGTACTCTAATAGAAACGGTGTTTTTTATAATTTTCTTTTTGTTGCCTATAGATCTTTCCTTAGTTAATGCTGGTAGTATACTTGAAGCAATAATTAAATTAATTTTGTACATGGCGGAGAATAAGATGATAGGTCTTTGTGTAGCTTTATTCTTTATAGGCATGGTTTTTAATAGCTCAGTCGGGCCGATTAGGAATAGTGCAATATCAGACATAAATCTTCCTGAACATAGGGCTACTGTGTTGTCGGGAATAAATATAATAGAGATATTTTCGAAATCGGTTGGGACAATGTTTTTAGGTTTACTCATCGATTATGTTGGCTCGTTTAGGATACCTTTGCTGTTGGCTGTGTCTCTTTGGTTTATATCAGGGATATACTGGATAGAAGTCGCGAAGCACTATGAGAGAGACATATGGAAAATAAACATTATACTCGAAAAAAGACAGTCCTTATTGCTTCAAGAAGAGCAATCGAAAAAATAATTATTATTTTCTGCTTCTTAATGCTGTAATCAAGTAAATGAGTACTAGGAGAAGCCCTATAATCGAGCTAGGAGCAACACTGATAAACAGGGAAACAATTATGCCGATTATCCCGCAAGTGAGAGAAATAACAAATGAATAAAATAATATTTGGTAAACATCTTTAGAGATTTTATTCGCTATTGCTGATGGTATAATAAGAACTGCATAAACAAGTATGGCTCCGATGCCTCTAAGAAGAACAACTGTCGAACTAGCAACAAGTACAAGCATAAGTATGTGATAAAAATCAACATTCACACCCATCGCCCTAGTGCCCTCGGGATCGAATGAAAGAAATATAAATTCACGCATAAATAAGATGAAAATAAAGGCGACTATAGCAGTTATAATTGTTAGAACTAATATATCCCTGAAAGATAACAAAAGAATATCTCCTAGAATAAGAGCCCAAGCTTCAACGGAATACTCTCGCATCATCGAAATAAAAAGTACTGCAAGACTCATAGACAGAGCAAAAGAAATCCCTATAGCAATCTCTATTTTCTCGGTGTGCTCTATTTTTTCGCTGATACCAATAATTATTGCCATTATAATACCAAATAAAAGCGCGCTAAGAGTGGGATCTAGTTCTTTTACTATTCCATATTGATCTAATACTACAGCTAAGGCGGCTCCAGCTAGGGCAGAATGGGCAATACTAGCTACAAGAAAAGATAAACCTCTGAATGTCGTAAAGCTTCCAGCTGTTGCAGCGAGAACACTTATAAGTAAGATAGCAATGAAAGCTCTCAATACAAAGGGATTTGTTAGTAATAAAAATATGTTAGGCATGGCGATCACCTATTATTGCTAAGCATTTATCAAGATACGGTATAACCTTTATATCTACGCCATACGTCTTTTTGAGATTTTCAGGTGTGAAAACAGAGAGAGGATCGCCACATGCTATCATTTTTTTGTTGATTAGCATTACGCAGTCAACATATTCTATTATCTCGTTTATATCGTGGGTCACTATTATTATCCCCATGTCTTCATTTTTTTTCAGATTATGTAATAGTTCCATAATTTCTCTCA
>JAUQYS020000310.1:0-1615 GCA_030587585.2 Candidatus Njordarchaeota archaeon | reverse complement strand
ATCCCGGCTGTCCCAAAATATGGTTCAGTTGGTGCCTCAGGCGACCCTGCACCATTAGCTCATATAGCAATGGTACTAGTGGGCGCCCCTCACAGTAAAGCGTTCGTTAACGGGACGATAATTTCTGGGTCTGATCTTAAAAAAATACTTTTTGAAATATATTCTGGCGAGCTAGATGACTTTTACCGAAAAAATAATATAGACGTTGATTATGTTCTCCTAAATGAAAACGCTATAGATTCCAATGAATTTCTCTTAAATTTGAGCTACAAAGAGAGTCTTTCTCTTATAAATGGTACTGATTTCGAATCTGCTATTATGGCTATCGCAATTCATAGAATTAAAAATCTCTTCAATGCCTCATTACTAAGTTTAGCATTAACAATAGAGGCTTTACGTGGGATTATTGATGCTTTTGATGCTCTACCTATAGATCTTCTGAATCATAATGGGGCCCGTTTTGTGTCTAATGTTTTACGTTCATTGCTTCAGGGTAGTAAGCTGATTATAAGACGGAATCAAAAGATAAAGCTACGTGATCTCGTTAGCAATATAGACACAAAAAACCGGTCTGAGCTTGTAATTTATGTCTCAAAAAGTAAACTAATGTTTTATGGCGTATCACTTCAAAGACTTGTTACCCTACTACGTAAAAAACTTGGAGTTCAATCTATAAGCTTATCATTGTCAACAAACAGTTATGCCATCCATATAGAAAAAATTAAAGACACAGACTATATCGAGAACATAGAATTTACTTTTGGGGAACTAGGATATGTCCAAGACGCTTATAGTGTTAGGTGTTCACCTAAAGTCTATGGAATTGTCTATGATTTCATAAATTTTGCGGAATCAGTTATAATAAATGAAATAAATGCCGTCACGGATAATCCAATAATTATTAATGACAATGGCTTCAAAATTTTCTCTGCGGGAAATTTCCACGGACAACCCATAGGTTTCGTGGCTGATTCACTAAAAGTATGTTTAGGATATATTGGAGGAATCTCAGAGAGACGAATATTTAGACTTCTCGACCCTAATCTTAATAGAGAATTACCAGCATTTTTATCGCCAGAAAGCGGTCTAAACACGGGCCTAATGATTTCCCAATATACTGCTGCAGCTCTAACATCACTAAACAAAATTTGTTCGCATGTTTCTAGCATAGATTCTCTTCCAACTAGTGCAAATCAAGAAGATTGGAATAGCATGGCTCTAAACTCGGCATGGATGTTGATGGAGTCAATAAAAAATACCACATGGATCATAGCCACAGAGATATTGTGTGCTGCCCAAGCAGTAATGTTAAGAACTAATAGTAACATAGAACTCCTTGGAAGGGGCACAAAAAAATTCATGAGAACGCTAATGAGATCTATCGGCCTTCCAATAAAAAGCGATAGGTACTTTAAGCTCGATATAGAAAAAATCATAAAAGTCTTAGATAATCTAAATTTCGAGGACTTATTATGAGTTTACCATTCATCGGGAATTTTATCTATAAGGCCTCTATATTCGTCGACAATAATTTTTATTCCTTCCCTTACTTTGATTTTAGCCCTAAAACCAAGAATTTTTTCTGCTTTGGTAGTGTCCGCACAAGTTCTATAAA
>JAUQYS020000281.1:0-1624 GCA_030587585.2 Candidatus Njordarchaeota archaeon | reverse complement strand
CACCCGAAGAAACATACAAAAACCGATAAATGTATTTTGACATATAAACTCCTTATACAAGAAAATATATACAAAAATTGTCCAAGACAACACAAAAAACGAAGTATATTTCATATTCTATGCCATAATATTCCATTAACTTAAGTTAATGGCTTAAATATAATGATTGCTATAATATTCATTAGGCATATGGCGAGTTTTTATGGATAATAGTATAGCAGACAAAATTCCCACAATATCCAAAGTCGCGACGGCTAGAGAAGTCTCAGAAGGACTTCAAAAAATCTCAACAAGTCGATGGTCAAAATTTTTATTGTCTATACTACTAAGGAAAGACAAAAAGAAAAGAACATATATAGAACATTTCCTAGCCAAATACTGCGGCGAACAAGCCAGCTTACCACTCTCAGCCAAATTGATATATCCGTTCTTTAAACACTATTTGGATAGAATACTCGAAGAATTCGATGTAGAAAAAGAAGAGCTCATACAAGTGCTCAGCTCAACATACGCCAAGAAAGTTATAGCTAATCTAATAAAAGGCTTCAAGCTTTTCGGTATAAGAACTCCGTTTACTTCTGGCGCACCAATACTCGTAGTATGGGACTTTACGTATAGATGTAACCTACGCTGTAAGCATTGCTACGCCAATGCAGGCACAAATTTTTCAGAAATGACGAAGGAAGAAAAACTTCGAGCTCTCGATATTCTCGTCGATGCTGGGGTAGCGATGCTTGCACTTTCTGGAGGGGAGCCACTTCTAGGAGTTGGTTTTTGGGATGTTCTAAATACTGCTCATGACTATGGACTATACTTATCAATCGCGACTAACGGAACCTTAATAACGGAAGAAGTCGCAGAAAGATTAGCTAAGAGTGGCTTAGAGTATGCTCAAGTAAGCTTGGATTCTCCTGATCCTGAGTTCCATGATACTTTTAGAGGTGTGCCTGGTGCGTGGAGTCGAGCGATAAAAGGAATAAGAAATCTTAAGAAGTATGGTATCATGGTTGAGATTTCTATGACTATCACAAAACAAAATTATCGTTCTATACCTCGAATGATTGAATTTGTGAGAGATTCTCTCAAAGCGGATTTATTTATGGCGTTTAATTTTGTTCCTACCGGACGTGGAAAAAATATTATAAGTTGGGATCTTTCTCCAGAGAAACGATGGGAAGCACTAACTTTTCTATCAAGTACTCTCTATAATGGTTTTGCTGCTGCATCTACGGCTCCACAATATGCCATTGTTGCTTTTGAATATGGCCAAAAAATCGGTGAAAATCCAAAGATTGCTGGACATTTTTACACAATCGATATGCGCTCCAATAGATTTGGAAGTATGCTAGAATTTTTAGGTGGATGCGGAGCTGGAAGAGTATATCTTGCGCTTGAACCAAATGGTGATATATACCCATGTGTCTTTCTAAGAAAGAAAATAGGCAACATATTGCAGGATGACTTTGAAGAATTATGGAAAAATAATCAATTCTTAGAAGAACTTAGAAACAGAGACCTTCTGAAGGGAGAATGCGGTTCATGTCAATATAAATATATTTGTGGTGGTTGTCGAGCAAGAGCATACAATTATTTTGGTGACCATTTAGCCTCCGATCCTGGATGC
>JAUQYS020000192.1:0-2441 GCA_030587585.2 Candidatus Njordarchaeota archaeon | reverse complement strand
TTTTGATTGATAACCGAAAAGTATGGACTCAATGTCCCGCTTCTTGAGACTTACCCATAGTTGTGATGGCTTCAAAGACAAGTATGGAATAGTGAGATGAATAGCATGAAGAGTTCTTCTGCTTTATTTAGTATAATAACCGCAACAAGAGGCATGTATATTATAAGTGCTAGAAGCATTATTTTTATCGCGACTTGAATGATGCTGTATGGTGTATATTTGATCTCGGTGATGTATGTTCTTTTTTTTGTTGCTCCGAAATATTTTGCTGTTAGGGCTTCTGCTAGACATTCTGCTCTTTCTATAGCGCTCAGTATTATTACTGCTAGTAGTGTTGTGATCCCTCTTATGGGGAAGCCTACCCTAAGTTCCCTTCTTAGGATTAGTGCTTCTGTTGCTTCTTCGGCATCCTTAGAGATTAGAGGAATTGATCTTAGGGCTAGCTGTATTCCCATTATTATGCTTGATGGTACATGTATCTGTTCGAGAGCCATCATCAGTTTTGTGTGATTTGTTGTTATTACGAACAGAATTATTATGATCGTTCCGTCTATTATTCTTAGGATAATTGATATCGCCCTTGGTGGCGAATATAGGAGTAGAGATACTATGGCTATGAGTATAAGAAATGATTTTATTCCCCAGATGAATGATAATATGTTTTTAAGTACCCTACCAATGACGGCCTCCACTGTTTCTATTATGAGAATTATAAGAAGCATAAATATGTCTGCCATGAAAATAGCAACAAATAATATTATCGTTCCTATGAGCTTCAATAGTGGATGTGCCTGGTGTACAGGGGTATTTTTTTCCTCTACTATAAACGTCTTTGAGAACATCTTTATGTCTAGCATATTTTATTCCTCAAGATATCTATCAGTTCTTTTTTTGTTCTAATCTTCATTTTTCCTATTTGCTCTATGTTTAGTAGCTTAACAAATCTTGCTATTGGGCTCTCGAAGATGAATCTATCGCTTAGTATTACTTCTAATGGCTGTCCGCTCAGCACTATTTTTCCATTATCCAAAACCATAATGTTATCGCACTCATATGCTATCCTCATATCATTCGTGGCTATCAGGACTACTCTATCCTCTGATATTTGTCTTAGGATTCCCATAATTAATCCTCTATTTCTCTTATCTAGACCTACTGATGGTTCATCCAAGATCAATACTTTCTTTTTCTGTAAAATTGATGAGTATACTGCTACAATCCGTTTCTCGCCTTCGCTTAGATCCGATACTCGCTTATTGAGCAGTTTTTTTACAGGACTACTATCGAAAAATTCTCCTCTTGACGATTTCTCGAGATCTTCTCTAACTGTAGGACCTACCAAAAAATTAGTAGGATTCGATGGAACATACGATACTAAGTTTACTGCGTCTTTAATTTTTCTTATTTTTTTACCACATACAATCACTTCACCTTTGCTTGGCCTCAGCGCGCCTATTATTATCCTAATAAGAGTCGTTTTTCCTGAGCCATTCCTACCTACTATGCAGTGCAAGCCCTCCTTAATATCGAAACTTATGCCTCTGAGTATCCACTTTCCTTTTCTGTATCTGTACCATACATCATTTACTCTTAGCATTTTTTATCAGCTCCACAGCTTCTTCAATGTTTATTGGTATCTTAGATATGCATCCACTATAATAGAAATCTAACAGTAGCTCACTAATTTCTGGTATATCGATCTCAGAAAGAAGACCAATAACATTTTCTGGTTTGTCTCTTATAAGGATTTTTCCTGCCTCCATCACTATTACATCATCAGCCATGCCAAATATATGATCTAAGTGGTGCTCAAAAACCAGCACAAGTTTTCCTTTTTTTGCTATTTTTCTAATGTGTTTTGATACATTTTTTGCATTGTCAGGGTCAAGCCTCGCTAGGGGCTCATCAAGTATCAGTATTTTTGCGTCTACCATAAATGCTGATGCCAAACTAATTAATTGTAGCTGACCTGCACTCAGCATCAATGTACTCATATTTAGTAGACTATAAAAATTGAATTCTTCCACCACATCTCTAAGTTTGCTAACAATTATTTCTTTTTCTACTCCGAGATTGCTTATCGGAAAAACTAATTCCTCCTTCACAGTAAGCGACGAAACAAACATTTCTGGATTCTGAGCGACATATGCTACTTTCCCAAACAGAGCATTTATACCTTCGCTCACGGGATCTATGCCTAATACTCTTATCTTTCCGCTAACCTCAGCTTTAAAAAAATGAGGAATAAGACCAAAAATACATCGTGCCAATGTCGTTTTTCCGCAACCTGTAGGGCCAACCACCAAGATTAGGCCCTTTTCTAAGGATACATTTATTCCTCTTAACGCATAATTTTTGCTATTCGGATATTTCACCCATAAATCTCTTATATCTATCAAGTACTCCCATCTCCTTTAATTTTTTGACTACTGGAATACCTA